>NZ_JASJFB010000623.1:0-3672 GCF_030065455.1 Microcystis sp. M53602_WE12
CCCCCTAGCGGCCACCGAGAAAACCTTGACCAGCTAAGTATTTTTACTCAAGTCTCTGGAGGGGGACAGCTTATGTGACAGTTGAGGGTGCGGAATGTGGGTTTGATCTTAAACTGTGCCAAAAACGTTCAAAATCGAATTCAAGAGCAAGAAACCCACGCCAAATCAAAATTATGACGTGGGAAGATGTCAGATTTTTCAGGCAGCGGATGGCACCAAATTCATGAGCTTAAGATAAGGTTGTTGAAAAGTATGAAGGCGGCGCTCGTCACTGCTAAGAATTCCTTGTTTATAATCCCTTGAGTTATCGATTGAAACCATTCCTAGCTGGACTGATTCGCAGACAGGTTTGTCTTCATCCCAAACTTGAGTAACTAAGTTAGCTGAGGCTTTGCTACTCATATCAAATAGAATTTTCTCCAGACTGGCATTATCAAGTTTTCCCATAAAGGTATAGTTGGTAACTTTGGTTTCTGTAGAACTAAGAGGCGTGAAAACGTGCATATTTAAAGACATCCCAAACAGAGTGGACAAGGTTAAAAGTGGGAAAATCAAATAGTGCTGATAGCCATCTATCTTCAGTTTTCGATCTGCAAAAGCTGTGGTAAACTTTTTGACTTTTGCATCTAGCTTTTTGGCTTTACTGAGGTAAGTCGAATGGAAGTCGTCATTCCAATAATACCCGTCAACTGCTCCATACTTGCCAAGAGAGTTGGGATGGACATCCCAGATGTGGTAGCTATCTAAAGTATTTTCAACGATAATTTTCCAGTTGGCTTTAATGATCATTTCTTGACAGTCAACTTTCTCACCCATTGACTCTGAAAAATCTAATAACCGACTATACATCCCTCCTAAATACTCTTTGAGGGTCAGACCATCATCATTTTTTTTCACAAAAACAAAGGAGCCACAAGTATCAACTAACCATTGTTTCAATTGAAAAGATTCCGGTGTACAATCGGAAAAATCGAAGCGGGACTGTAAGGGAATGTTAATCGGGATGCCAGCACTGTCATAAATCCATCCGTGGTAGGGACACCTAACTGGCCTATTGCCTTTATCCTCTTGATGAATCTTACTAAAACGATGGGAACAGATATTATCAAACGCTCGCAATTCTCCACGAAAATTCTGGACAAAAATAGCTTGTCCTCCTAGATCTTTAGCAATATAATCATTATGATTTTCTAAGTCGGTGGTCAATCCGACAAAGTTCCAAAGGTTTTGAAAGAGAACTATTTGCTCTTTCTTGAAAATCTCGGGATCGGAATACCAAGAAATCGGCACAAGGGTCTTCATTGTTAATTCTCCTCTTCAAGATTCTAGTTTTTAATTATAAACTTCAATCTTTATGGACTTTCTGAAGTATGAAAAAATTAAACTTGTTTTTATAATTCATAGGTAATACAAATTAGTTTGAGTTCTTTTTCTGCATCTTCAAGTAGCGTCCGCAGCCAAGTAATGCGATATTCAAGCTCCTCCTTATACTGGACAATCTCTTCTAGGGAACTGGAAGTCAGAGAAGCAACCGACTTAGGTGCCTGTTGAAATTCGCCTTGCATCTGAGCGATAAAATCTCCGACTTCCCCTTCGGGTTGCTCGACTTCTGCTCTCTTTTGACTCACTTTTCTTGCTAGTGCTTGATTTTCTTCGAGAGCCTCTTCAAGTGCTTGTTGTATCCGACTTAGTCGAGATTGCAAACCTTCCTTGGCGAGCTTCTGCTCTGCAAGATTATTCTCAAGTCCCGTCAGTTCAGCTTGCAAGCTTTCTCGGATTGTTCCTTGCTCCTCAAGTTTTTGTTGTAGCTCGCTCAAGCTTGTTGAGAGAGCTAACTTCAGATGAGGGAAATAGCTCCCTACTTCCCTCATCTCTTTGGGCAAAGCTAGTGACTCTAGATGAGTGGAAGGATTAAAATCTCCACTCCCTAATGCCCTCAACTCAAGCTGAATCTGATTGAAACCCCGCTCCATTTGATTAATTGTTATTAATTCCAAAGCAAAAGTAAATCCTCCTACAAGAATAGCCACAAGGGACGCTAGGAAAATCTGCCACGGCAGTTGGGATGGGAGAAGATTACTAGACTGCTGCTGAAGCTGGAGCGAGGAATGAATTGCTAGAAACACGGCTATAAAGACAGATAAAGTAACGATAATAGCTATCAATATCTGTTGTTTTTTGAGAGAAGCTCTCTGAAAATCACGAAACATTATTTGGCTTTTTTACTGGAACTAACATTATAGTCTTTAAAGACTATACTGTCTGGGGATTTAGGGATTTTTACTAAATTGGGTTTGGGCAATTTGCTGAGTTGCTTTTTCTTTGTAGGTCTCGAGGATTTATCCTAATTTATCGTCATCTTCTTCTATCAGCATATCCAAAGTGGAAAGTTCGCTGGCGACCTCTCCTTGTTCTGCCGCCAGTAAATTGGCTGCTCGATAGGCTTCTGCCGCTTCTTTGGTAAATCCTTGACGAGTATAAAGATCCCCCCATAATTTTTGTTTTTTGGCTTCTATGGGTTTTTTGTTCGGCAGATCGCGTAAAATCTCTGCTGCTTCATCGAGAGCATTGCTGGCAATTAAAGCCTCTATATAACCCATTTTGGCAACCACAGGAATTTTAGGATTTAATTGCTGAGCATCTTCAAAATTTTTGCGGGCGAGGTTATATTGTTTTTGTTTTAGGTAGATATTTCCTAGGGACTGATAAGCACTCCAAGCTGTGGGATTCATCCTCAGTGCAGACTCGATTTCATCAATTGCTGCCTTTGTATTTCCTTGTTCTTGGTAAATCTGAGACATGAGCAAGCGCCCTGGAGTTAACTGAGGGTTAAAGACCAGTGCTTTTTGAACTTGCTCTTTAGCTTGAGGGTATTTCTTTTGCTTTAATAAAACCCTCCCCATCCCCAGATAACCAGCAGGGGTAGTAGGGTCGATATTAAGGGCATCTTTAAAAGCTTCAATGGCCGAGTCCAGTTCATTTTGCTTGTAGTAAACATTGCCAACGGCAAGAGCAGCTTTAGCCATCATTGGGTCAATTCTCCTCGCCGACCCGAAGTGGATCAAAGCTCCTTCATAATCTTTTTGTTTTAAACAGATGCTGCCTATACCAAGATGAGCTTGCTTAGAGCCTGGGTCTTTTTCAAGGATTTCTTCAAAAGCCTCCCGAGCTTCATCATAGCGCTTTTCTTTCATCAGTTGAGACGCTGTTTTAATTGATGGGCTTTTTTGAGTAGGCTTGGTAACTCGCTTGACTTGGGGCGTAAACGACATTGAAGGATTCCTCCACATCAAATATTCACCTTCCGATTATACCGCTTCTTTTCCTAGTAATGCAATACCCAAGATTAACAAGGTCAGCGCATCTTAACAATTATTAACAAAATGAACTTTATTTGATGTAAGTTGCCTACCCCAAATTCAGGCATATTTGAGGAGAATTTGCCATCTCAGTTGTTAAGCAATAATCGACCAAATAGGTGGTTCTTCGTTACTTGGTATGGTTCGAGCGGGTGGCATAAATCGACTAAATCCTGGCTCTTCGGGAATTGTTATGCAAATAATTAACTTAAAATAAAATTCGATGAGAGTGCCTACGCTCAAAAGTAGCTGAAATCGATATAGGGAAGGACTTAAGGCATCAACAGGTTAATACCAAAAGATAGACAATCGA
>NZ_JASJFB010000012.1:0-3193 GCF_030065455.1 Microcystis sp. M53602_WE12
TAAATCCTTATCTGGCAAGAGACTTAATTGATTAGTTCGCTCTAGATCAAAAATAATTGACAAAAATCGCCAAATGCCTTTCTATATAAGGGTTCCATCCCTTATAACCCCCGTCCATTGCATAACAAAAACCGAAGAACCCAACTTCTTCGGGTACAGTCAGGATTATTGCCTCAATCAATTCAGGTGTTTATTCGGTGTAAATATGAATAAATTCGATAAAATCAGTTAATTATGCGGAAATATCTCCGTTTAAAACTAAATAAAAAATATTTACACTAATCAACCGCATCTTTTATGCTATCATTTCTAGGAACGGGTTATTTTTAATAATGTCCCCATTTGATCAAAGACAATGCTTGCTTTAGAACAGCTTTATGAACGGGAGTATGATCGCTGGTTAAGCGAGACGATCGAGTTATTAAAAAATCGTCAGTTAGATCAGTTAGATTACGAACATTTAATCGAGGAGTTGGCAGCTTTGAGACGAAGCGAAAAAACTGCTGTTAAAAGTTTAATTTTATCGATAATAATCTAGCTGCTACTCTATCAATTTTGGACAACAGAAAGAGAAAAAAATAGTAATCATTGGGCGGCAGAGATTATCACTTTTCGAGTACAATTAGAATATAAGCTCACCACCAATTTAAGTAAATTTCTAGAACTAGAACTAGAGTTAGAAGATATCTATGAAAACGCTCGCTTAATTGCAGAAAAAAAGACAGGATTAAAAAATTTACCGATAATTTGTCCCTACTCTCTGAGACAAATTCTTGAGAAACAGTGGTTTCCCGATACAGATAATCAATAAACTCTCAAAAATATGGAATCTCACAACAGTGAACCGATTATAATTGCCGAAGCGGTGGAAAAATGGTATGATAACCGCTTTCATGCTTTACGGGGAGTGAATCTCACCGTTAATAAACAGGAAGTTGTCGTGATTATGGGGCCGTCCGGTTCAGGAAAATCCACCTTTATTCGCACTTTTAACGGTTTGGAATCCTATCAAAAAGGTCGCATTATTATTGACGGAATAACTGTGTCCCACAACCTGAAAAATATCGAGGTAATCCGTCAGGAAGTCGGCATGGTTTTTCAACAATTTAACCTCTTTCCCCATCTGACGGTATTAGATAATGTCACCCTCGGACCAATGTGGGTGCGCGGTTGGAAAAAAGCCAAAGCGGAGGAAATAGCGAGAAAACTCCTCGAAAAAGTTGGTATTCTCGAACAAGCACTTAAATATCCCCCTCAGTTATCGGGAGGACAACAGCAGCGGGTGGCAATCGTTCGCGCTTTAGCTATGCAGCCGAAGGTGATGTTATTCGATGAACCCACCTCAGCTTTAGATCCGGAAATGGTGAGAGAAGTCTTGGAAACGATGCAAAGTTTAGCCAAATCCGGGATGACCATGGTTTGTGTCACCCACGAGGTAGGATTCGCGCGAGAAGTGGCCGATCGAGTGGTATTTATGGATCAGGGTTTAATTTTGGAAATTGCCCCCCCAGAAAAATTTTTTAATAATCCCCAATCCGATCGAACTCAGCAATTTTTAGCAAAAATTCTTTGATTTTCCATGACTTGATCATTAAACCATCTCTTTTTCTTCTTCTACCTCCACTAAAAGGGGAACGAGATTTTCATTTAAACGACCGGCTCGAATTAATTCTGCGTAGGTATTAGCTTCGATATCAAGTAAAGTATCTTGAAATTGTTCGGCTACCACATCTTTTAATTGTGGGTGTTCCTGTAGTAATTTTTGCAACTGATCGCCCAAGGCCTTTAGTTGTCCCTCCACTAGCGTTTTTTTGTGGCGATAAAATTCGGGATCGATATCGGGAAAACGTTCTGGTTGTTGCAGATAATTGGCAACCCTAGTTAAAGCAATTTGACGAGCAATTAAGGCCGAATATTCGGTGCGAATCGGTTGATCACCGATAAGATTGAGGGCATTTAACAGCCATTGTATGGATAATCCTTGCACCAATAAAGTAAATAAAACCACCCCAAAAACCACGTCAATAATTTCTTGACGGTAGGGGATAGACGTAGGAACACTTAACGCTAGGGCGATCGAAACCGAACCGCGCAATCCTCCCCACCATAACACCGTTCTTTCCTTGAAATTGATGCTATTGCCCGTAATTAGGTTACTAATTCCCCCTAGTCCAAAAATTGAGAACAGACGGGAAACCACCATAGCAGCGATCGCTATTAAAATCCCGGTTAAGTGACTACCAAGACTCTCAAAACGAGTTTGATCGCCGATCAGTAAAAAGATGATAGAATTGACAAAAAAGGCGATAAATTCCCAAAATTCGCTAACTACCAGGCGCGTGCGGGGACTCATACCAATGCGCGAACCGAGATTACCGAGAATAATCCCGACAATTACCACCCCAATCACACCGGATCCGCCTAATTTTTCCGTGACGAGATAGGTTCCGTATGCAGAAACTAGAGTCAGAGACTGTTCCACAAAAGGCAGATCAAAGCGTTGGGTAAGGTAGGAAATGCCGAAACCGATCACGCAACCGACACCGATGCCAATCCCCACAAAGGTGCAGAAACGAGCGATCGTGACGGGGACGGAAAAGGTATCGACTCCCAAGGGAATCCCCACCAAGAGGACGAAAGCCACCACAGCGACCCCATCATTAAAGAGACTTTCCCCTTCCATCAGGATCGTCAGTTTTTTACTGGCCCCCAATTCTTTAAATAGGGCAATTACAGAGACGGGATCGGTGGCAGCTAGGGCAGCACCCAACAGAAAAGCGATCGATAGGGGTAAATTAGCAAAGATATGTAGGGGATAGGCGACTCCCAAAACGGAGATAATTACCCCGATAACGGCAAAAAGGACGATAGTAACCCAATATTCCTTTAATTTAGCCCAAGGAATATTCCAAGCGGCTTCAAAAAGGAGGGGAGGCAGAAAAATTTCCAGAATTAATTCCGGGGAAAGATTAACTAGACGCAAATCTAAAAAAGCTAAACCCATACCGACAATAACTAACAGCAGGGTGTAGGGAATTTTGCGGAGGAAGGCAACGGTTCTCGATAAAGTGGCGACACTCAAGGAAATGGTCAAAACTAGCAGGAATTGCTCTAAATTATGAGCGATCGCCTCGTTAGCAGTAGATTCTAGACTCATTATTTTCAGTTATCAGTTATCAGTTATCAGTTATCA
>NZ_JASJFB010000835.1:0-1730 GCF_030065455.1 Microcystis sp. M53602_WE12
GCTTATACATACCTTGAGAATCAAGCCTTTCCCAATAAGTAAACGCTGTCGCGTTAGTTTAGATTCTGGTCGCAATTCATCGTTACGTTAATTTCTGGTATATTTTTAATTAAGGAGAAATTTAACGGGAGTCCTCTTGCTTCATTTAGATAGACTATAGGACTTATTGTGACATTTTTAGGAATATCTATGGGCATCGATCGCAGAGAGTTTCAGCAGCGTCGTCAGCAGGTAATGGAAAAAATCGGCCATGGAACCGCAATTTTTCGCAGTGCGCCCATGGCGGTCATGCACAATGACGTAGAATACACCTATCGTCAGGATAGTGACTTTTTTTACCTGACAGGATTTAATGAACCCGATGCGGTGGCGATTTTAGCACCCCATCACCCCGAACATCAGTTTATCCTGTTCGTACAGCCAAAAGACCCGGAAAAAGAAACCTGGACCGGCTATCTCCACGGTGTGGAAGGAGCAAAGGAGATTTTTGGTGCTGATGAGGCCTATTCTATCCAAGAATTGGAGGAAAAATTACCCCAATATCTCGAAAAAGCCGAAAGAATTTATTATCATCTCGGACGGGACAAAACTTTTAATACAAACGTTCTTAATCACTGGCAAAAATTAATCGCCACTTTTCCCCGTCGCGGCACTGGACCGACTGCTTTAGAGGATACTAATTTTATTCTCCATCCTTTGCGCTTGCTGAAAACCGCAGCCGAATTGGACAATATTCGCAAAGCCACCGCTATTTCGGCCCAGGCACATAATCGGGCCAGAGAATTCACCAAAGTTGGTCACTACGAGTATCAAATTCAAGCGGAAATTGAGCATACTTTTCGCCTAGAAGGGGGTATGGGTCCTGCTTATCCTTCTATTGTTGCTAGTGGTGCTAATGCCTGTATTCTGCACTATATCAACAATGATCGCCAAGTACAAGAAAATGAGCTTTTATTAATTGATGCCGGTTGTGCCTACAATTACTATAACGGTGATATTACCCGCACTTTTCCCGTTAATGGTAAATTTACCCCCGAACAAAAAATTATCTATGAAATTGTTCTGGAAGCTCAACTAAAGGCGATTGAAGTGGTGAAAACTGGTAATCCTTATAATCTTTTTCATGACACAGCCGTGAGGACAATTGTGGAGGGATTAGTGGATTTAGGGCTATTGGTCGGCGACATTGATGAGATAATTAAAGAGGAAAAATATAAGCCTTTTTATATGCACAGAACTGGCCATTGGTTAGGATTAGATGTCCATGATGCGGGAGGTTATAAAGTTAACGAAGAAACTTGGCAAACTTTGCAGCCTGGTCATGTTTTAACCGTGGAACCGGGGATTTATATCTCCCCCGATATTAAACCTGCTGAAGGACAGCCGGAAGTGCCAGAAAAATGGCGGGGTATCGGTATCCGTATCGAAGATGATGTGTTAGTTACTGCCACAGGAAATGAGGTTTTAACTGCAACGGTTCCCAAAAAAGTTGAGGATATCGAATCTTGAGTAAAAAGCTAGGTGTTAAAAATTGTCAGTTTCCCCCTAACCCTAGGGTTGATTCATAGTAGGGTTGATTCATAGTAGGGTTGATTCATAGTAGGGTTGATTCATAGTAGGGTTGATTCATGGTAGGGTTGATTCATGAATCAACCCTACCCCCCTTAAGGAGATTCAATTAAGTTTTTTCTAGAGATTATTATGGTTGTCACCAAAGAAAAATTATATAC
>NZ_JASJFB010000298.1:0-8418 GCF_030065455.1 Microcystis sp. M53602_WE12
ATTAGTCCGTGAAAACCAAACGATTGTGGTTGAGAACTTAGCCGTTAAGAATATGGTCAAAAACCCGAAATTATCTCAGGCAATATCTGACGTTAGTTGGGGAGAAATTACCCGACAATTAGCCTATAAATGCCGTTGGTATGGAAGAAATTACATCGAAATAGATAGATGGTTTCCTAGCTCTAAAAGATGTAGTAATTGCGGGTATATTGCTGAAAAAATGCCGTTAAATATTCGAGAGTGGGATTGTCCAGACTGTGGGACGCACCATGACCGAGATATTAACGCCAGTAAAAATATTTTGGCCGCAGGGCTTGCGGTGTCAGTCTGTAGAGCGACCATAAGACCAGAACAGAGTAAATCTGTTAAGGCAGGTGCGGAACCCCGCAAGGGAAAGAAGCAGAAACCCAAATCGTGAGGTTTGGGAATCGCCGTCCGTTTTACGGCGGCGAGGATGTCAAGATTATTTTCCTTTCCCTAGAGGTCTCACTTGTTATCATTGTAGAGCCTGTTGATCTTTTGGACTTAACTTCACGACACTTCCCATCTCCCCATCACCCATCTCCCCAATTCATAATTCATAATTCCCCTACTCCCTTCTCTCTTTTCCCTTCTCCCCAACTCCCACTCTGCAATAACTACTGGCAGCCAGAAATACGTTCGTTTCGTATCACACTTTGTGCTTTTTGTCAAAAAAACTTTTTTTTTGCAATAAAACTACACAAAAAAAAGATCATCGTTGTCGGTGAAATTGACTAATTTACCCGTTTTAATTAGGATTACCTTGTAGGTGTGGCAAGGGTTTCAACCATTGCTGCCCAAAAAAGCACAAAATAGCCCAATATGAAATTATATCAAATCGCTCTAACCATGACAACATCGTCGTTAAATAAAAATTTTTCTCAATTAATTCTTAAGAATTTGTAAATATTGCGGAATGTTAATTTAAATATTCTCAAGCTTTTGGAGTCAATAGATAATTTTTGCTTATCTTTGTCGGAAAATAGAACTCCTGGAAAAATCCAACATCTACCATTGGGTTAGAATTCTCCGAGTCAGGAGATTATTTTTATTTATTCTTCCCACTTCATAATTCATAATTCATAATTCCCCTTCTCCCCCACTGTTGACTTAAAACCCCCCACTGATCACTGAAAAAGGCCTAACTTTGGGCAAAAATCTGGTTTGTGTCCCCTCTTAGCGATAAAATTTCTACATCTGGACCGTCGAAAAGTATAAGTTTTGTAAAGTAAAATTAAGAAGGGAGACAAATTTAAGATAGCCAACTTATGGAAGTAACTTTTACCGCTGCCGAATCCCTAGAAATTGTTGTTGCTGAACAAACCATCCCGATTCAGCATTATCTGCGTCAACCGCAAAGATTAGTACAGGCTATCGTTGAGACTAACTTAACGGAACACTTGTCCGAGAATCGGTTTCGCCTAAAAATGCGTCCCCTAAACTTCTTGAATATGTACTATTTTCAGCCCACGGTTATTCTTAATGTCTGGGCCACCTCTGAGGGGACGATATTTTTGCAATCAGAAGACTGTCAGATCAAAGGTATTGATTATATCAACGATCGCTTTAGCCTCAATGTTAAAGGCAAACTCGCTCCTGTGGAAAAAAATAATCAAACCTATCTAGCGGGAAAAGCCAATCTTGAGGTGAAAGTCGCCTTACCACCACCATTATGGTTAACCCCGCGTCCGCTGTTAGAAATCGCCGGTAATAGTCTCTTAAAAGGGGTTTTATTGCGGATTAAACAGCGTTTAATGAGTCAATTGTTGCAAGATTACCAACAATGGGCTAAACAGGACATTATTGCCCAAAATTACCCCGAAACGATTCTCGATCTCTCCCTTAGTTAAATAAAAATATGAGTTGGACAAAAGTATTATCTGTAGATTCCCTTGCCCCCGGCGCCCGTCAAGTGGTAAAAGTGGGGGAAAATTCCATTCTGTTGATTAACAATAACGGTCAATTCCACGCCGTCGGTAATCGTTGTCCTCATTTAAAATTATCGATGACGAAGGGCAAAATTACCGAAGACGGCGCGATCGTTTGTCCCTGGCATCGTAGTTCTTTTGATCTCTGTAGTGGTGCTGTCAAAGACTGGATTACCTGGCCCCCTGTGGTTAACAAAGCGATGGCGGCAGTTTCTCAACCCCAAGCTTTACCCGTTTATCCCCTTCGCATCGAAGACGGCAGCATCTGGATAGACGCTTGACATCTTCACCGAGGGGGGTTTTTGGGCAACCTAAAGAGCAGTTCACTCGACAATGGGGTAATCTTGGAGAATGCCAAACCCTACCTCGATCGCTTCCGTAAAAACCCAGTTATAGACTGTTCCCCTCCCCCGCTCCTAGGGTTGATTCCAGGTAGGGTTGATTCCAGGTAGGGTTGATTCCAGGTAGGGTTGATTCCAGGTAGGGTTGATTCCAGGTAGGGTTGATTCATGAATCAACCCTACCCCGCTCCAGTGATCCCCACTCTCCTGTATATTTTTTAAACAGGATTGCGCGAGGTCATTCTTTTATTCTGACTTCCCCTCCTGACGACCGGCGACCGACTCCTAACCCCACCAAGAAACTTTTTCAGCAAACCCTAATTAGTTCCGTTTAAAAGTTGAGAACGAAGCAAATCGATCGCATCTAAATAACTTGGCATCGGTTCATCACCTAACAGACAAGCACTGCGATCCACGCTAATCATATCATCACCCCAAAACACCTGACCGACAGGAATAGATTTTCCTCGATCCGGTCGCCAATTACTACTAAAATATTTGAGATTAGCGTCCACCACTGCCCCATCAAAAAGATGACCGATACAAAAATAAACATCCTGTAAAATTAGCGGTACGGAGGGGCGATGTAATTGCCCCCGCGAGTTGGGACTACGGGCTTTATAATGACTACGGGGAAAGAGTCCATAGAGATTTTTTAAAGAAGCAGAAATCAGGGGTTTATCCTTTAAATGGGTGCGTTTTAAGGTTCCAATCGTGATCCGACAATCCACTTCTTCGATAATTGTAGGGGCAAACATCGAGGGAAAACGGACAGGAAAAGGGGAAAGATTCGGATATTCTTGCTGGGGTAAACTATCAGCATCAAGAATAGTTATTCCAGGATCGAGAATAGATTTTACTCCCAAAATATCGATAATTTCTCTCAAAGAAATAGCCGAACATACTCCCTCTACCAAGATAATTTCTGCCCCTGGATTTACCCCTCTCAATCCTCGCAAAACTTGACTTAATACCGGCAGACTAACCGTTACTGGTGGTGGCACAGGATAACCTAAATTAGGTTTAATTAAAATACGTTTAGCTGTGATAGCTGCCGGGGGAGGTTGATAAACAAAATCCGCCATAGCTGAATTTTTTACCCCGGCAGTAATTGAGGATTGGGTAATCATAGAAAAGAAAATAAATCAATGGGAAATTGACAGATTAGCCAGATCATTTAGGGAGTTCACCTGCTGTAAAGCTTGCCAGATTACCCCGGAATCGGCCCCAGGAAAATGGCTATTTTCACTAATATAACGCTTCCAGGCCTTAGTTCCGGGCTGACCGGCAAAAAGCTGTAAAAGATGTTTGCTGATCTGGTGTAATTTATAACCTTTACTCACCCACTCATCGATGTAGGGAAGCATTTTTTTGATTACTTCTTCCTGGGTAGGAGGAGTAACCGATTCCCCATAAAAATCTCGATCGACTGTGGCAAATAAATAGGGATTATCGTAGGCTGCCCGACCGATCATAACTGCATCTACTAATTGTAAATGTTGTCTAGCCTGTTCTAAATTAATGATACCGCCATTAATTTCAATAAACAAATGGGGAAACTGATTTTTTAGGCGATAAACATCATCGTAACGTAGGGGGGGAACGGTGCGATTTTCCTTGGGACTTAATCCCTGTAACCAAGCTTTCCGCGCATGGATGGTAAAACGTTGACAACCCGCATCCGCAACAATACGGACAAAATTGGCCATATTTTCGTAACTATCCTGATCATCAATGCCAATTCTCTGTTTTACAGTCACGGGAATCGATACAGCTTGATTCATTGCCGATATTCCCCTAGCGACTAATTCCGGGTTAGCCATCAAACAAGCGCCGAAATTGCCCTCTTTTACCCGAGAACTAGGACAACCCACATTGAGATTTACCTCGTCATAACCCATATCTTCGGCTATTTTAGCGCATTCTGCCAAAAGATAGGGATTATCACCCCCTAACTGTAAAGCTAGAGGTTTTTCTGCTAGGGAGAACCCCAGCAACTTATAGCGATCGCCGTGTTTGATCGCCATCGTCGTGATCATTTCCGTGTAGAGAAGGGGACGACGGCTAATTTGTCGCAAAAAATAGCGAAAATGGCGATCGGTATAATCCATCATCGGCGCCACACTTAAAATACTGCCCATTTTCCCCTTGATTTTTTCGCTGATCGGGACATTCTCTGGTGAACCCCAGAGAATAACCAGTCTTCCTCTCAACATATTTTAAAGCTTTTTGGTAAGTAGGTAGGCGTTAAAAATTATCAGACACCACCCTTATCAAGGGGGGACTAAGGGTAGGGTTGATTCATGAATCAACCCTACTATGAATCAACCCTAGGACTAAGGGGGGATCGAACCTAAAATCTATTTTTAATTTAATTATAACCAGCTACTTAAGTTGACTATCTAAATTACTGGTTAACACTGCACCGGAGAAAGGAGAAGGGGACTTTTTTGACTTATCTCCGCAGGATATTTGATCCTTTAATCGTGTCGCGGATGACGATTTTTTGTTCTTTGGAATAACCAGCAAAAGAACGCGTAGCAAGTAACTCGATTTCTACCCCAGTACCCGATCGCAAAGATTCCACAGGTAAGGGTAATTGACCGATATCCAGAATAAATTGATTGCCGTCCTGTCGGACTAAATTAGCGGGCATATCTCCTTCATAGCGAGTGACAAAATCAGTTCTGGGACTGGTTTGCAGGTCGTCTGCTTGCCAACGAGTGACGCGATAACGCACTTTAAATTTAGTGCCGATTAAATTCGATTGGGAAGCTTTATCTTCGAGAAAAAGCCTTAAATCAGTACCATTTCCTGTAATACCTTTTGCTTCTAATTGGGTGACATCTCGTTCAAAAACAGCATTATAAACGACAAATTCCGTAACATTATTGCGTTTTTGAGTGGTTCCCTCGATCCAGAGTTCACTGGGGACAGTTACCTTCATTTCCTTTTGATCATCGAGGGTTAAAGTAAAACGCTGATTAGCAAACCGGTTAAACTCTTGGGGCGCATTCCAAATTAAAATAAAAGAACGTTCCGATCGATCTAATAAAATCCGATATTGATCATCGATCAGGGAACCGGGGGAAAATAAAGACACTGCCCCAGTGCGAGTTTCCCAACTATTTTTAGAGAGAATATAACCCCGTTCTTTTAACTCCGACAGGGGAACAGTTGCGCTCGGTTGATCGGCAGTTAAAGGGCGATCGATTTGAATTAAAGTTAACTGTCCTAAACGACCCTCGCGACCGTTACGACCACTATTACCCGTCGCCCCATCGAGACCATCCTGACAGCTAAATTCTCTGGTGGTACAGCTATAATTGGCATCACCCGGCCTACCGCTGCAGGTTTGAATTGTCCAGAAGGGTTGGGAACAGCGACAACCCTTGCCCCCCTGGCCTCCCTGACCCCCAAAACCCCCAGCGCCTCCGGCCGCATTGACCGTTACTTGTCTTAAAAAATCTAAATTAGTGGCATAGAGGGTTAAAGCGCCGCCATTGCCCCCATCACCCCCATCACCCCCATTGCCACCGTTACCACCACCGGCCGCCTGGAGATTTCTGGTTACGTTGCCTGGTTGACCGCTACAGTTGCCATCGCTGCCATTGCTGCCATTTTCACCATCGACCCCTTTTTGTCCTGAAATATCGAGTTTTAGGGGAGAACCATCGAGAAAAAGGGTTAAACTGTCACTATTTTTGCCTTGGCTGCCGACCTTGCCAGCTTTCCCACTTTGGCCCTGTTTACCGAAAGTCTGTACATCGGAACCTTGGGCTAACCAAGAACAGCGATCGCCTGTCACCGTGGCGGGCATTAGGTACGGTAAAGGGAGAAAAAAGGTGAATATTAATGATTTAGCCCAAAAATTCATGATTTTAGCGAATTTATCCGCAAAGACTCCGATCAATTCCCTCTTGATGACTTTTAGATCTAGATTTTTGTTTCCCCTCTATCAATAAGGTGCGCTATCATCCTACACTTACTTTGAGAAGGAAACAGCCAATCGCGAGGGTTACGCGCGTGAAAAAAGTATTAGCTATTATCTTAGGTGGCGGGGCTGGAACTCGCCTTTATCCGTTAACGAAACTGCGGGCAAAACCTGCCGTCCCCCTAGCGGGAAAATATCGCTTAATCGATATTCCCGTCAGCAATTGTATTAACTCCCAGATTGACAAAATCTATGTGTTGACGCAATTTAATTCCGCTTCCCTCAATCGTCACCTCAATCGTACCTATAATTTTACGGGTTTTAGTGATGGTTTCGTGGAAGTTTTGGCCGCTCAACAAACCATGGAAAATCCTCAATGGTTCCAAGGCACGGCCGACGCGGTACGACAATACATCTGGACGATGAAGGATTGGGATATCGATGAATATCTAATTCTCTCGGGAGATCATCTCTATCGCATGGACTACAGCAAGTTCATCGAACGCCATCGGGAAACCAACGCCGATATCACTTTATCGGTGGTTCCCATCGATGAACGTCGGGCCTCCGCTTTTGGGGTGATGAAAATTAATGATTCGGGGCGAATTGTCGATTTTTATGAGAAACCCAAAGGGGCAGAATTGGAAAGAATGCGGGTAGATACGACGATTTTAGGCTTAAGTCCCGACCAAGCCCGTCAAAGTCCCTACATCGCTTCCATGGGAATTTATGTCTTTAAAAAGAATGTTTTAATCGATCTGCTCGATGCCAATAAAGAACAGACCGATTTCGGTAAGGAAATTATTCCCTCGGCCGCTAAAGACTACAATCTTCAGGCTTATTTATTTAAGGGTTACTGGGAAGATATCGGGACGATTGAAGCCTTTTATGAGTCTAATCTCGCCCTGACTCAACAACCAAATCCCGCCTTTAGTTTCTACGATGAAAAAGCCCCCATCTATACCCGTTCTCGCTATCTGCCACCCACAAAAATGCTCAATTGTACGGTGACAGAATCGATGATTTCTGAAGGTTGTATTCTCAAAGAATGTCGCATCCATCACTCGATTTTAGGTATTCGTAGTCGAGTCGGCAAAGACTGCACGATCGAGGATACAATGCTGATGGGAGCCGACTTTTATGAGTCTTTCCCCGAACGGGAAAGTCTCGTCCGAGATGGCAAAGTTCCCATGGGTATCGGCCCCGGTTCCACTATTCGTCGGGCAATTGTGGACAAAAATGCTCGCATTGGTTCCAATGTTTTAATTGTTAACAAAGATCGTGTGGAAGAAGCTAATCGCGAAGATTTAGGTTTCTATGTTCGCAGCGGCATCGTGGTTATTTTCAAAAATGCCACTATTCCCGACGGGACGGTGATTTAATCTATCAGTTATCAGTTATCAGTTATCAGTTTTTCCATTTTTCTAGTTATTATCGCTTGGATATAGCCGCAGGCTGATGGCTTCAGCTAATTACCTAGACAATTCCCTTGAAACCATAAGTAGCTGGTTATAATTAAATTAAAAATGGATTTTAGGTTCGATCCCCCCTGCCCCCCTTAATAAGGGGGGTGCCGATCCCCCCTTAGTCCCCCCTTAATCCCCCCTTAATAAGGGGGCATCTGAAAGTTTTTAATACCTACCTACTTATCCTTTTCTAGAAGTGATGGCAACATCTACCGAGCAGCTCTTCTGAAAATCAGAAAAATTTCTATATTTTTGGCTCTGATTCTAGGTTTTCAATTAACCTTAAATTAAAAGCCTAGGGCTTAGATAGAAGCCATTCAAAGGATATTTATGAAAGCCAAAATCGCGATCGCTTGTCAGGGAGGTGGTAGTCAAACTGCTTTTACTGCCGGTGCCTTGAAAGCATTATTTGACAATAAAGTGCAAGATTACTTTAATATTGTCAGTCTCAGTGGTACTTCTGGCGGTGCTATCTGTGCATTTTTCACCTGGTATGCTCTCAAAAAAGGTGATAGCGTCGTTTGGAAAAGAATGATTGATTTTTGGGAAGATAATAGCGCTCGAACTCCCCAAGAACAACTATTTAATGACTCAGCCATTAAAACCCTAGAATTAGCCAGCAAAGGATTAATTCCCCAGTATAATCTCAGTCCTTCCTCTCCGATTACTAAAACCTTATTTTCTATAGCTACCTACGGTTTACGCAGTCGCTTTACCAACTTTGATCA
>NZ_JASJFB010000351.1:0-3694 GCF_030065455.1 Microcystis sp. M53602_WE12
CCGCAGGGCTTGCGGTGTCAGTCTGTCGAGCGACCATAAGACCAGAACAGAGTAAATCTGTTAAGGCAGGTGCGGAACCCCGCAAGGGAAAGAAGCAGAAACCCAAATCGTGAGGTTTGGGAATCGCCGTCCGTTTACGGCGGCGAGGATGTCAAGCTTGTTCCTTTTTTAGTTAAGTTAACTACCGGCGAGGCTCTTCTTGACTGTGTGTGATAATTTTTGATTATGGCATCGTGAAATGCTTATTGGGCAAGACTTTTAGGACTATTTTGCACAATAAACTATCACTATAGACATCGTTTCCACACAGAAACTGGAAAAACCCCGCCTAATCCATCCCAATTATAACGATTAGCACCATACCTACGACGAAACTGATCCCGGCAGTTTTATCTAGACACATCAATTTTCTGCTTTCAATTTCAGAACCTCCTAATATTTTTTCAATATGTGTAGAATTCTCGCCCAGAATATAAATGACTAAAACTACAGTAATCAGAAAGGCAAAAAGTGCAAGACCAAAAAGGATTATCTGTAAAGGGCTTGAAACTCCAACTGTTCTTAGCAAAGTAACCAACAATCCAATAGCTGTAACTGACAAACCTAATAACTGCTTATCACGTTCAAGCCTTGTATTAAGCCATGCAGCTATCATTGCACTGTAAAAGGCTTTTTCTTTTGCTTCGTAGTCTTCCTTGTCTGAACTCCCCATATCTTTAGGATTCAGGTAGAGGCGATTGAATGATCAATGCCTCGATATTAGCACCCAGGCCTCTCTGGTATCAATAACGGTTTTGATGACTTCTCTTTGCCCGATTGAGTTAGCAACTACCAGAGGGAGTGTGGCTTCGCGCCGCCAATTTACGACTCCGTATATCATACTAAATCCGGTTATTAAAAACTGATTATTTATTCTCCCCTTTGCATGAGTACCTCTTGCATGAGTGCCTCTCCTCATAACTAGCCTATGCTCAACGGATTTAGTCTCAAGTATAACTCCCAATCCAACTTGAAAAACCCGCTCCCTTATCTCCACTTCCCGCCCTCCTATACCTTGATTCTTCAACCTCAGCGATCGCCCACCCCCCTTGATTATAAAGATTTGTTTAGCTTGACCAGAGGTTGATAGTGCATCGGCTAGGATGAATTTTAAATGGATTCAAAATGAATTTAAAATGAATTCAAGATGAGCCAATCTGGTGAACTGTCGTATTTTGATCATGGAGTTGCCATTTTGTGAGTAAGAAATGGTTCGCAGATAACAGTTTGTCGATCGGGCGGACTCCTCTAGTGCGCCTTAATCGAGTCGTTGGCAACACTCACGCCACGGTTCTGGCCAAGATTGAAGGTCGCAATCCGGCCTATTCGGTCAAATGTCGTATTGGTGCGGCCATGATCTGGGATGCGGAACAACGGGGATTATTGGGGCCGGGCAAAGAACTGGTTGAACCCACCAGTGGCAATACAGGCATTGCCCTAGCCTTTGTAGCCGCCGCTAAGGGGATTCCCCTAACCCTGACCATGCCAGAAACCATGAGCCTGGAGCGGCGCAAACTGTTGCTCGCCTATGGAGCCAATCTGGTGTTAACAGAAGGGACTAAGGGCATGACCGGAGCAGTGGCAAAGGCAGAAGAAATTGCCGCGTCTAATCCCGATCGCTATGTGTTGTTGCAACAGTTCCGCAATGCTGCCAATCCCCGCATCCACGAGGAAACCACCGGCCCTGAAATTTGGCAGGACACAGACGGGGCGATCGATATTCTCGTGTCGGGTGTGGGAACGGGCGGAACCATTACGGGAGTTTCGCGCTATGTCAAAAAGACCCGGGGAAAACCGATTTTATCGGTAGCAGTGGAGCCAGAAGCCAGCCCCATACTATCCCAAGCCCGGGCAGGTCAGCCCTTAAAGTCTGGCCCTCACAAAATTCAGGGCATTGGGGCGGGGTTTGTTCCCGAAGTTCTGGATTTATCCCTCGTGGATGGGATTGAAACCGTTTCCAACGAAGAGGCCATTCTTTATGCCCAACGGTTGGCCAAGGAAGAAGGGATTATCTCCGGCATTTCCTGCGGTGCCGCCGTCGCCGTCGCCGCTCGCTTGGCACAACAATCCGAACACCAAGGCAAAACCATTGTCGTGATTTTGCCGGATTCCGGAGAACGGTATTTGAGTTCCATCCTGTTCCAAGGGGTATTTAATGAGCAAGGGTTAGTGGCATGACGAGCGAGTATCCGAGCGTTTCCAGCGCTCTCTCCCAACCAACCTTGTCCTTGGATCTCGATGAGATTATCACTCAATTGTCCAAACCTCGTGGCGAGTCGTTCCACAGTTGGTCTCAATCACGAAGCCATTTCCCCTTGCCCTCCCGTGAGGCCTTATTTCGGATTGTCGATCGACTGCGTGCCGTTCTTTTTCCCTATCACTTTGGCAATCCCGATTTAGGCGAAACATCCAGCCGCTATTTTATCGGTCATACCCTCAATGAAGTCTTGCAACTGCTGCATCACCAAGTTTGTCGTGAACAGTGGTTGCTGGGGTCGCAGTTGCACTGGTCGTCAGACCAGATTGAGACGCACGCCCAAGGGACGGTACAAGCCTTTGCCACTCAATTACCCCATCTGAAAGCTCTACTGGAAACGGATATCACGGCGGCCTATCGAGGTGATCCGGCGGCGAGAAATTTAGATGAAGTGTTGTTTTGTTACCCCGGGGTAACGGCAATCACTTATCACCGCATTGCCCATGCCCTGTATCGGTTGGACTCTCCCTTGTTGGCGCGGATTGTTAGTGAAATTGGCCATTCCTTAACGGGGATTGACATTCACCCCGGGGCCTCGATCGGCAATAGTTTCTTTATCGATCATGGGACGGGGGTGGTGATTGGGGCAACCACGGTGATTGGCGACCGCGTGCGCCTTTACCAAGCGGTCACGCTCGGGGCGAAAAGCTTTCCCCGGGACGAATCGGGCAGTTTAATCAAAGGTCAACCCCGTCATCCGATTATTGAAGATGATGTGGTGATTTACTCAGGTGCAACGATTCTCGGTCGGGTAACTATCGGTCGGGGCGCCACCATTGGTGGAAATGTTTGGTTAACCCGCAGTGTGCCGCCGGGGGGTTTTGTCTCCCAGGCGCAACTACGACAGGAAATGTTTGATGACGGCTCTGGAATTTGAGGGGCTGTCCTGACTGTGAATGTTCGGCCATAACAGTCGCTTTGTTACTTTTTTTTGAATTGGAGGATTTAACTCAATGACCTATACCCAAGATCATGAATTGCAACTGGCTTTGGGAGATGCTGCCGCTCGGCAGTTAGCCAATGCCACGAAGACCGTTCCTCAGTTATTGACCATTTCACCCCGGTGGTTCGTTCGCCTCTTGCATTGGCTACCCGTTGAAGCGGGGATTTATCGTCTCAATAAAGTCAGGGATGCCTCCCGGGTTGAGGTGGCTTGCTGGCAGCTTGTACACCTATTCCAGTTCCCCCTGAACTGCCACATATTTAAAAAGTATAGGAGAGTGGGGAGCGGGTTTTTAAAGTTGGATTGGGAGTTAATCATCCTATTGGGACTTAAACAAATTTCAAGCCCAAACAAAGCCTAAACTGGCTTTGTAAGCGGCAAACACATCCCGATTCTCGGTCAGCCACTCAAAGAAACGGAAAGACATCGCTGTCCGAAAAGCTGCCAAGGCTTCC
>NZ_JASJFB010000214.1:0-1278 GCF_030065455.1 Microcystis sp. M53602_WE12
CGTTAAAAGTTATCAGACACCCCCCTTATCAAGGGGGGCAGGGGGGATCCCCCCGCCTATCGGCACCCCCCTTATCAAGGGGGGCAGGGGGGATCCCCCCGCCTATCGGCACCCCCCTTATCAAGGGGGGCAGGGGGGATCAAACCTAAAATCCATTTTTAATTTAATTATAACCAGCTACTTATCTGTCACCAATACCCAATTATTTTCTATACATTGAGCAGCAATCCATTTCACCGCTCATTGACATCTACCTGACGACATTCTGTTTTAATGGCTTGTTGTAGTTCTTGTGCCTCTGAATCGCTTAAAATGCCTGAAAACTTGGCCAGAGGATGATTGTTGCCTGTTGCCTGAACTCGATGTAAAAAATCTAACACGGTTTCTATTAGATCATCAGGTGCTTGTTCGAGTTCTTGAATTAATTGTTGACGATGGTTCATAGACAGTCTGAACGAGTAATACAGTAAATGTGATGGCTACCTTGAATTCTCAATGACGTTCTCAAATTTTGGCGAACTTTTTCCCAGAAATAGATCTTAATTGACTCATCTGAATTTCGGAGATTATTCGATCGCCTAGTAATATTGTAGGCTGATAATCGTTGCCGTTGCCTCTGGATTGGTAATTCTGCCATCTTTCGGGAGTGATAGAATGCGAAGTATCCCCCGCAACAAGGAATTTAGTTTATGAGTCAATCGGGAGAAACCGTCACCTATTCCCTAGAAGCCATC
Organism: Microcystis sp. M53602_WE12; assembly: GCF_030065455.1. Classification (NCBI taxonomy): domain Bacteria; kingdom Bacillati; phylum Cyanobacteriota; class Cyanophyceae; order Chroococcales; family Microcystaceae; genus Microcystis; species Microcystis sp. M53602_WE12. The sequence goes on from NZ_JASJFB010000214.1 coordinate 735, forward strand.
CTGACGCGGATCGAGGGAAAGATCGATCGAATCGATGATCGCCTGACAAAACTAGAGGTAGGACAGGCAAAATTAATCGAGAAAGTCGAGGGAATGGATAAGCGGTTAGAAAGGCTAGAAAACGAACAATCGGGGCTAGTTAAGGATATATCCGATTTAAAAGGGGCGAAATCGCTGATTATCCCCGTAACCGTCGCGATTATTACCGCCATACTCACGGTTTTCCTTCGCTCTTTACCCTCTCCCTAGACGAATCGCGCCCGGCCTAGAAATTGCCAAGTCTAGCGGAACGATCGCCAGCTGGCGGGGGTTAGGGAGATGGGCAGAAATTCCTTTTCCATTCGCCCGCAGGTAAGCTGTTGACTATCTAGGGTCTGCTGAATAAATCTAAAAACCTTGTTGGATAAGACTTTTAGACTTTTTTTTCCTCAAAAAGTGCCAGCCGTTGCGGGGATCGGGGGGAAAATTCAGGTACTTTTTCCCTGAAAATTAGGTAATTGACTACCTCAAAATCGGTAAAACCCCACACCCCACACCCCACACC
>NZ_JASJFB010000259.1:0-2699 GCF_030065455.1 Microcystis sp. M53602_WE12
CACCAGAGTCGAGCGATCGATTTTTCCATTATCACAATTAAGGTTTTTTGTCAAGGAAATTTTCCTGCAAAATTGCTATTACCTTTAGTCGGGGAAAGCTAAACCGCTGCGGGGATCGCGAATGTATAAACCTAACACCAGCGAGGAGATAACCGTATCCCAGACGGGGGTGAATTTTTCCGCATCATCGACCCAATAATCCATAGTAATTAAACATTGAACTCCAGAACCAATACCCACGGCAATACGGGAATAAGCTGGCCGATTTTCTTGGGGGTCGATGAATTGAATTTGCACCCAAACAATGCGCGCAGTTTGGCGTTTTTCTTGGATAACTTCGCCAATTTCGTGAGGATTGCGGCTATCTTCACGAGCTAACTTTTTGACCATTCCTTTTAGGGGTAATTCTTTCCAATCTCCGGGGGGAAGTAAATTATAGGAAACCTCTAAACGACAATCATCATTGGGGGGTTTTCTATCCAAAAAACGAAAGGAATTATCATCGGGTTCAAAATGCCAATCTTGAGGAACTTCAAAGCGCACTGCACCGCGACCAGCTACAAAAATACTATTACCTGGACTAGATTTCCAGTTATGATCTGGATTTAAGTCGAGGGTTTCTTTGATCCATTGCAGATTGTGTTTTTTGGATTTAGCCATAGGGATAATCCTGCGATCAGAATCGGACTATAGCTATCATTATACAGGCTTTTTCCTGAGAATTAAATATCAAGCCTTTCTCATAAAGATGAAGTAAAACGTAGGGTGCGTTACTAACGCACCACCTATCATCAACTAAGTAGCCAGTCGTAGGGTGCGTTACTAACGCACCACCTATCATCAACTAAGTAGCCAGTTACAATCAAAGAACAGGAACTGAATCTCACTTTCGTAAATCTACTAAGTTGGGATTTTTAAAGGGAAACTCTCTTTTAAAATTGGCCGTTACTTCCGATTTTATCACTCAATCCAAGCTTTTGGGGGGTTCTACCCCCCAACCCCCCCGTTGGGGTCGTGGCGCCGCCCCCAAACCCCGGAGCGCATTAGTTTTTCGGTGGGATGCTTAGACGCGATTGTTCATATTTTTGTACCAATTTAAGAGTCACTGATAATTGCTGATTGTCGGTATTTCTGCAAATGTTGAGATGCACCCACCAAAACTTCTATCTCACCCTTAGGATAACTGCTGCATAATTTTTAGAAATCCCACAGCACGGGATTATCATCCAAGAAATCAGTTACCTGTTTACCAATATTATCAATTAATTTTAGGTCTTCTGGGGTTAAATTAATTGTCATTGCCTGAGCGTTATTAACTGCTTGAGCAGCATTTCTTACCCCAGCAATTGCATTAGTTTGGGGTTGCTTAATTAACCAAGCAAGAGATAATTGAGCTAGGGAACAATTATAGCGGTCAGCAATCGGTTCTAATTGATTTAAAGCCGCTTGTACCCTCTGAAAGTTTTCGCCATGAAAGAGTTTATTTTTAATTCTATGGTCTTCCGCTGCCAACTGATAACCATTTCTAAATTTTCCTGTTAATAAACCTTGGGCAAGGGGAGAATAGGCGAGAATAGAAATATTATTTTCTATACAATAGGGCATAATTTCCTTTTCTACCGAGCGCCAAAACAGAGAATAGGGAGGTTGAATACTCTCAATTCTGCCGTATTGACTGGCTTCTTCCAGTTGAGAGCGGGAGAAATTGGAAACCCCTATAGCGCGAATTTTTCCCTGTGCCTTTAGATAATTAAGAGCGGCCATAGTTTCAGAAATAGGCACTATTTCCGTGTTCCATGAACCACTAGGCCAATGAATTTGGTAAATATCTATATAATCAGTTTGGAGGTTTTTTAAAGAGCGCTCGCAAGCTGCGATAACTTGCTCATATTTGAGGTGATTAGCAAAGACTTTGGTGGCATAAATTACCTGTTCTCGCATATCGGCTAAAGCTTGAGCGACAATCAATTCTGAGTGACCTTCCCCGTAGATTTCGGCTGTATCTACAGTGGTAATTCCTGCCTCAAAAGCTGCACGAATAGCCTTAATACTTTCCTCATCTTCAATACCTGCCCACATCTTTTTTCCTGCTTGCCAAGTACCCACAAGAAGGGGAGTAATTTCTATATTAGTCTGACCGAGATAGCGTTTTTGCATAACAGTTTTTTTGATGGGTTATGTATGCTTAGGGTTTTAGTCGGGTTTAGGGTTTAAAATCTCAGCTAAAGAGGACTAAAGTGACAAGGATAAAAACCTTTACCAGTAGGGGTGTAAAGAACAAACTTAACAAGCCACAAAAAAGACCTAATAAGCGGGTACTGAGGCTAATTATTTCGCCTTGAACATTATAGCTAATCGACAGGGCGATGAGGGCTAGAGTAAGGAGAAAAATCATAGTTTTCTTTCCTGAGTCTATTGAGCAGAAAAGCCGTGACTGCTCACGACTTTTTGCCGTTTCTATATCTATTATTAGCTCGATTACTGGGCTAATGACATCGGGGTAAAGTGAACTTTTTTAACGGAAAAGATTTAAAAATCCGTTGAAGAGGCCTGTCAGACCGGTAAAGGGACTTAAAACCGTGCCGAGGGTGTCGGTGGCAGAGGCCAGACCGCTACGATGAACCACAACCACATCATTATTGCGGAGAATCGGGTTAGTTTTCTCGTTGATACCCTGGGAAAAATCGATGTTAATTGAG
>NZ_JASJFB010000021.1:0-2465 GCF_030065455.1 Microcystis sp. M53602_WE12
GCTTTTAGACTTTTTTTCCCTGAAAAAGTGCCTACCATTGGAGTGATTGGGGGGAAAATTTAGGGATTTTTTCCCTGAAAATTAGGTAATTGACCACCTGAAAATGGGTAAAACCCCACACCCCACACCCCACACCCCACCACACCCTGCCCCCACGAAAAACTTTTTCAGCAGCCCCTAATTAACTACGACAATTTTTGATTTTTACAAGAGGTCTAATGAGTTAGCCATTGGCCCGTAGTCACCACAAAAATTCCGCCGGCTTTTTTTAAAAAAGGCTGAATTTTATCGATCAGACGACCAAGTTGTTCGTCACTATTACAAACCGTCATAATGTAGTTACCACTGTAATCACAATCCAAGTCATCACAGGATAAACCTCGATCACCTTTTCCCGAAGTACTGCCAAAGACGGTATAACCGGAAACTCCGACAACATCAAGAACGCTTAAGGTTTCTTCCAGAAAAGCATGACTAACAATTATGTCCACTTTTTTGACAGTTTGTAGGGAAGGATGCGGGGATTCAAGCATGGTAGTTAGGTACAAAAAGGATAAGTGAAAGAGAAAACTTTTGACAGGAATTATTTAAAAACCGCCGGGCCTTTTAGACTCCACAGCCAATGATTTTAATCATCTCTAGGTACAGAGGAATACCGATGATGATATTGAAAGGAAAAGTTAAAGCCAAGGCCATAGAAATGTATAAACTAGGATTCGCTTCGGGAACAGTCATTCTCATGGCCGCAGGAACAGCAATATAAGAGGCACTGGCACACAAAACAGCGAATAATAAAGCATTGCCCTGTTCAAATCCGAGAACCTTAGCGATGAGAATCCCCACCATAGCATTGATGACGGGAATGAATACCGAGAAACCGATGAGAAAAGAACCAGTTTTGCCTAATTCCCGGATTCTTTTCGCAGCCACTAATCCCATATCCAGGAGAAAGAAAGTTAAAGCACCATAAAAAATCCCTTGAGTGAAAGGTTGTAATTTTTCCCAGCCTTTTTCCCCCGTGAGCATACCAACAACAACACTACCGACTAAGAGAAATACCGAACCATTTAAAAAGGCTTCATGTAGAACCTTTGACCAAGAAAACGCTTCTTCTTCGCCATTTTTCTCTTTAAAGACTCGCACCAGGATTAAACCCACTACAATCGCCGGCGATTCCATTAAAGCTAAGGCCGCTACCATATGACCGCCATAGGAAATATGAAGTTTTTCTAAAAAAGAACTGGCGGTGATGAAAGTAACGGCACTAATGGAACCATAGGCTGCGGCGATCGCTGCTGCATTGGCACTATCGAGTTTAATTTTCAGGATAAAGAAAGTGTAAATGGGAACGATGCAAGCCATAACCACAGAGGCAATCAAAGTTAAAGCGATTTGGTTATTGATGCCACTTTCCGCTAGTTCATAACCTCCCTTGAAACCAATCGCCATCAAAAGATAGAGAGAAAAGAGTTTAGGCAGTGGTTGGGGAATCTCTAGGTCGGATTTAAAAAATACTGCCAGCATTCCCAAGAAAAAGAACAAAACCGGCGGATTGAGAATATTGAACAGGATTAAGCTGCCATCCATAGGTTTGCGTACATTGAGTTATTTCAATCTATACTATTCGATTTTGAGAATACTGGGGAAATGTTAAGTAGTCGTGCAAAATTAATTTCCTAGTCGAGACTCCGAGACTCCGAGACTCCGAGACTCCGAGACTCCGAGACGGGAGACGAACGTAGGTTGGGTTGAAGCATGAAACCCAACGCCCGATTATGTTACGCTACCACTAACCCATCCTACAAATAATTGTGCCTCCCTACTTAAGATGGGTGATGTTTCAGTGATCGGTGATCAGTTATCTTGAAACCGTCAGCTTTTCTCCCCTCTCCCCCTCTACAATAATTACTCGCAGCCAGGAATCACTTGGGTTAGTATCATACTTTGTGCTTTTTGTCAAAAAAACTTTTTTTTTGCAATAAAACTACACAAAAAAAAGATCATCGTTGTGGGTGAAATTGACTGATTTAACCGTCTTAATTGGGATTACCTTCTAGGTGTGGCAAAGGTTTCAACCATTGCTGCCCAAAAAAGCATAGAATAACCCATTATGAAATTCAGTAAAATCGCTGTAACTATGATAACATCGTTGTTAAATAAAAATCTTTCTCAATTAATTCTTAAGAATTTATAAATATTGCGGAATGTTAATTTAAATATTCTCAAGTTTTTGCAGTCAATAAATAACTTTTGCTTATATTTGTCAGAAAATAGAACTCCTGCAAAAATCCCACATCTACTATTGGGTTAGGAGTCAGTATTTAGGAGACTCCGAGACTATTTTTATTTATTCTCCCCACACCCCACACCCCACACCCCACACCCTACACCCTACACCCTACACCCCACACCCCACACCCCACACCCCACACCCCACACCCCACACCCCACACCCCACACCCCAC
>NZ_JASJFB010000365.1:0-7403 GCF_030065455.1 Microcystis sp. M53602_WE12
AAAAGCCACTCTTAATCGTGTCTTGGAACGAAATAGAGGCTTTTAAAGACTGCGTACATGGAGAATTAAAACAAGAATTACCCTCGAAAAGCCTATTTTTCCACTAAGTATTTATGCTCATTGCAAAGGTGAGATGCTCCCCCTGTGTATCCAATAGAATATCATCTGAATTATACTTGGATTTTCCTACAATAGGCATTCCAAAAGTATAAATTATGTGTTATTATATCTGTAAATCATATACGCTTTTGAGCTATTCGTAATGTTATTGAGCAAATTATCTCATAAAATTGTGACAAAAATTCACAGTGTCACATTGCAGAAAAAAATTATCAGTGTTTATAAAAATACGGAAAACCCCAAATCGGCTATCTTTTACACCACTCATAAATGCGCTTCGAGTTTTGTGCCTCAATTATTTAGTGTAATCTTGAAAAATTCTGATTATGAATTGGTGGACTATGCTGGAGCCATCTGGCATTTGGGAAATAAATTTAATTTAGGCACTCCTCACATCGATTGTCTCCAAAATTTCCTAGAAAAATCCTACAGCGACCTTTATTCTCTTCATGGTAAAATATATGGGCCGCAAAGAGTTCCTTTGGATTTTCCCGGTAGAGATAAGTTTAAAAATATTTTCTTTCTCAGAGATCCAAGAGACGTGCTTATCTCTGCTTATTTTTCCTTTGCTTTTACCCATCCTGAACCTCTGAACGATATTAGTAGGAAGGAGTTTCTTGAAAGAAGGAAAAGACTACAAGAACAGGGGATAGATCAATATGTTCTGGAAGAATCGAAGACTTGGGTAGTACCTTTGTACAATAAATACAAGCATCTTCGAGATACTGCTCAAAACTCTATTTATTTAAAATATGACTTTTTCACGGCTCAAACCCCAGAATTTATTGAGAGAATTGCCGAATTTTTAGAATTAAATCCTTCTCAAGAAGAAATTGCTCGATTAACGACAAAAGCTAACCCAGTTCAAAAGATAGAGGTTATGAAACATCAGCGTTCTGGTAAAACTGGTCAATATCTAGAAAAGTTACATCCAGATACAGTGGATAAACTCGATCATATTCTAGCAGAAGTTTTATCTGACTGGGAATTTCCTCTGTAATTCAACGATCCTTGGCTTTTTTTAAACTAAAAGTTTCAGAGTGTTACGGCGGATTCATGTTTGTTCTGGTACATTTTTCACGCCGAAAGGCTTATCCAATAAGGATTTGTCTGTGCCAGATGGATAGAGTAACCGCCGTATTAGTTGAAAATTAAAGTCTTGATATCCGTAACATTAACTTTATTGACTTTGATAAATACCGCTCTTAGAATAAGGAAAACTATGTAAATAGAAAAGATGTTATTTAAATTATGAAAGTATGTTTACTAAGTAATTCTGATGGTCAAGGAGGGGCTTTTATAGCCGCTCATCGTCTGCATAAAGGGTTACATCGGATCAGTGTAGCAGCGACTATGCTAGTTAATGATAAAACGACTGATGACTATACTGTTTTATCGCCAGCAAGTAAATTAATGAAGGGGTGGACAAAGCTAATACCTGCGGTTGATCACTTGCCCTTGTCATTATATTCTCAAAGAGAGAGAACACCTTATTCTATCCAATGGCTTCCCGATCGCCTTGTTTCTAGAGTAGCCCAAATTAGTCCAGATATTATTAACTTACACTGGATTAATGCCGGGTTTTTACAAATTGAAACCCTAGCCAAATTTAAGCAACCTCTTGTTTGGACGGCTCACGATATGTGGCCTTTTACGGGTGGTTGTCATTACAGTGGAGAATGCAATAAATATACTCAATCCTGTGGTCATTGTCCCCAATTAAAAAGTCAGCAAGATGGGGACATTTCTCGTTGGGTTTGGTGGCGAAAAGCCAAAGCTTGGAAAAATCTCAATCTGACTATTGTTACCCCCAGTCAATGGTTAGCAGATTGCGCTAGAAATAGTTCTCTATTTCAGGATTTACGGATAGAAGTAATTGCCAATGGCTTAGATATTCAAAAGTATAAACCAATCGAGAAAAACACTGCTCGCCATCTCTTAGGATTACCCCAAGATAAACAGCTTATTCTCTTCGGTGCTATGACGGCAACAAGCGATAACCGAAAAGGGTTTCATCTGCTGCTGCCTGCCATAAAAAAACTTAGTCAGGGGGAAATATGGCAGCATAAATTAGAGTTAGTGGTCTTCGGTGCCTCTGAACCGATTAATCCGCCTGATTTTGGACTGAAAACCCATTATTTAGGCAGATTAAATGATGATATTTCCCTAGCTTTAGTCTATGCCGCCGCCGATATTTTTGTTGCTCCCTCAATTGAGGATAATCTTCCCAATACAGTCATGGAAGCTCTCGCCTGTGCCACTCCCTCTGTGGCCTTTAAAATTGGTGGAATGCCTGATATGATCGAACATCAAGAGAATGGTTATCTGGCCAAACCCTTCGAGGTGGAAGACTTGGCACGGGGAATTAATTGGGTATTAGAAGATACAGAAAGGTATAACCAATTGTGCATTCGGGCAAGGCAAAAAGTGGAGCAGCAATTTACTTGGGAGTTACAGGCAGAAAAATATTTAGAGTTATATAGCGATATCTTGAGCAAGAGCAATAGACATCGCCAAAAATCTATACCTTAGTCATAGCAATGATATTCCTACTTGGTAGTGCGATTTCTTATCCTTTTAGCTAAACAGCAACATTGCTCCTATGAAATTAGCCTCTATCCCAACAAAGCAGTACATCGAGCAACGAGAAGAAGAATATTGGATTGAAGGAACTCGTATCTCCCTTGATTCAGTTGTCTATTCTTTCTTGAACGGAGAATCGCCCGAAAGCATTGCCCAAAATTTTCCACTCCTTTCCCTCGAACAGGTTTATGGCGCGATCGCTTTTTATCTGGCCAATCGAGAGCTTGTCAATGCCTATCTGAAAAAGGGTGAAGCCGAGTTTCAGCAACTACAACAGTCTTGTAGAGAAAAGAGTCCTTTGCTGTACCAAAAATTGAAGGCAGCTCAAGCCTATAATATGTGCTTAAAAAAACTCTACTCTCCTGGAAGAAGGCTATAACTACTGTGATATTTTGCCCCCATCTGAAATTCTAGTCAGTAAAAATTTTCCCTAGTGCTAGAGGAAAAAGCTCCTTAAGTCTAATCACCAGCGTAGCTCCGATGACTTCAACTATTGCCCCTTCTCGACTTTCACTGCCCACCCAAGATGAATTGCCCTGCGATGACGGCGTTCCCATGGAAACCCAACGACATAAACTCCAGATGGATATACTCATAGATACCTTGTTACCCTGGTTAGCTGCTAGGGAAGATGGCTATGTAGGCGGCAATATGTTCGTTTATTTCAGCGCCGCACAGTTAAAAAACGAGGAATTTCGCGGTCCCGATTTCTTTGCTGTCCTGGGGGTTCCCAAAGCGGAAAGAAAAAGTTGGGTGGTTTGGCAAGAGGGGAAAGCTCCCGATGTGGTTATCGAACTCCTTTCTGAAAGTACCGCTCAACAGGATAAAACTGAAAAGAAAGCCATCTATCAAGACCGCTTGCGAGTACCAGAATATTTCTGGTACGATCCCTTTAATCCTGAAGACTGGGCGGGTTTTATCCTTAGAGACGGCAACTACGAGCCATTATCTCTAGAGATGGGAGAAAGATTTTTCAGTCAAAGGCTAGGGTTAGCTTTGGTACGCTGGCAAGGGGAGTATAAGGGAGTTGAGGCAGTTTGGCTGCGTTGGGCGACTTTTGCCGGCGATTTACTGCCCACGGAGTCAGAGCTAACTGAACAAGAGAGAATGCGGGCTGAACAAGAGAGAATGCGGGCTGAACAGGAAAGAATGCGGGCTGAGGATTTAGAAGCATTGCTCCAACGCTATCGAGAGCGTTTTGGGGATTTGCCAGAATAAATCTAGATGTTGACCGGCCAAAGTACAATGACTCTCCAGAAAGCTAATAGGATAGGAATATCAAGCATGGACAACCAATAACCTTAGAAAACTCTTGTTCGCTTTCTGGTGTTAGCTGGTTAAAATTTTTCTTTACAAGAAGTCGATCATCAGCTAAGATGTACCCAATATACCTATTGAATCGGGTCTTGAACTGGTCGGTTAATTAAATTGCCCATTATCGGTGACAGGCTGCCGCATCAGTATTTTGTCAAGATTTAATAGGCAACAACCAGCTAGTAATAGTTTGATCAAGGAGGCCAGTTCCCAGTTGGCTTTGACGACAAAACATGACAGTAAATATTAGTAGTGTAAAGGTTGACAATGTTGAATAAATTACTTAACCGTATGCAAACCGAACAGGGTAGAAAAAATATTAAATTTGCCCTGGCCAGAAAAATATTCAATCCCCTCTTAAGAAATATTGGCTACACCCTAATTACTGACCATTTTTATCAGCCGATACCCAACCGTCAGGAAATTATGACATACGCGGGCAAAGAAAGGCCTCTTAGCTCAATTGAATGGCATCTAGACAAGCAAACTGAACTGGTTAAATATTTACTAGAAAAATATGCTTTAGAATTTAACAATAAAGAAATTTTTTCAGCATTTGGTTATTCCGAAGATACTTCTGCTCTCATTAGTGGCGATGCAGAAGTCCTCTATGCTATGGTCAGAGAAAAAAAGCCGTCTCGGATAATTGAAATTGGCTCAGGTGGTAGCACTAAAATTATCGCCGCAGCTTTAAAAATGAATTTTATAGAAAATTCCCAAAAATCACAACTGATCTCGATCGAGCCTTATCCTCAAGATTTTTTAAAAGACTTTGCTAATGTTAGTAAAGATTTTCTAGAATTTAGTTTGCTTACCCAGAAAGTAGAAGCCGTAGATTTGTCTGTTTTTGAATCCCTGCAAACCAATGATATTCTGTTCGTTGATTCCAGTCATGTATTCAAGTCTGGCAGTGATGTGGAGTTTGAATTTCTTCAAGTTTATCCCCGTTTAAAAACAGGAGTCTTAGTTCATATTCACGATATATTTTTTCCCTATGATTATCCCATCGAATGGAATCTCAAAGAATCACGATACTGGAACGAGCAATACTTTCTAGAGACTTTTCTACAATTTAACAAAAAGTTTCAAGTTTTGGCATCCTTATCTATGGTATCTTATTACAAGAGTTCCGTATTTCTTGATAATATCAATGCTTATAATGAAGAACGATTACCTGGTTCTTTCTGGATGATTGCTTAAAGATTACTCGCTTCCAAACAATCATGAAAATAATTAATCTTAATCATAACTTTTCCACGACTCGCAAGCTCACTTCTGATCCCCTACAATATCCCATATTATCTCCACCAAATCCAGAACGTAAGGGAGAAGGGGGGTTGAGAACAAAGGGATATTTCAAGCACTCCTACGGGGAGACAAGTGAGTTATCGGAAAAATTTACAGTTCCTTTGGTTACTATTATAACGGTAGTTTTTAATGGAGAAAAGCACTTAGAGCAGACAATTCAGAGTGTGATTAGCCAGACTTATGATAACGTGGAATATATCATCATAGACGGAGGTTCCACGGACGGTACAGTTGATATTATACGCAAGTATGAGGAAGTAATTGATTATTGGGTAAGCGAACCAGATGCAGGAATTTCTGACGCTATGAATAAAGGGATAAGTTTAGCAACAGGAATTCTAATTAATCACTTACATGCAGGGGATAAATTTGCTGCTGACACAACCCTGTCGTCAGTGGTTTCATCTTATAATTCAGAAGGCTGGCGATGGTGTTTCGGTAATCAACTATTGAGAAGTCATACAGACGATACTATAGTGGGTTGCTTCTGTCCTCCTAAATTTAGTCAAAAACTACTTCACATAGTAAATACAATTCCCCATTCGACTGTTTTTTCTGAACGAGCTTTGATAGAAGAAGTAAATGGGTTTGACAATAATTATAAATGTGCTATGGATTACCATCTTTGGCTCAGGTTCACTCAATTATCAAAACCCAAACAATTTGATTATGCCACTGCTGAATTTTTACTGGGTGGTCGCTCCTCAGATATAAAATTAGCATTGCGGGAAGAATTTAGAGCTAGAAAGGAAGTTTTAAGGCAGTCAAAACTAGAATTATTGCTCTCTTTGGCAGTAGTAATAATGCGATATATTAAGCGACAACTGCGAATCACTACATTTGTCAAAAATAGTCCAGCATAATGGCAGTGAAGATAGATAATAAAAGTTGAGAGCAAATACGATATATGAAAATCGCTTATATTATTCCTCGTCTCAAAGATAGTGGATTAACGAGAATACCTCTGTGGCTGTCTAATAGTCTTTATCCTGAGCATGAGGTGAAGGTATTCTACTTTAGTGAAACTAATGCTCAAGAAAAATGCCTCAGCTTTAATGCTCCTGTTCAAAGAATAAGTTTCAACGGTTTTTGTCAGGAGTTAAAAAATTACGATATAGTCCACTCCCATGGATTAAAACCCGATCTGTACCTTGCCATTAATTACCATAAGATTAAAGGCATAAAGATTACAACCATTCATGGCTATCACGTCGATGAACTCAGATACGACAAAGGCTCTCTACTAGGTTATATATGGGGAAATTTATGGAACCTAGCCTGCCGAAAATTAGATTTAGCAATTTGCATAAGTCAGACAATGGAAAGATACTATCAAGGACTTGGCTATAAAAATACCACTGTAATTTACAATGGAATAAAAAAAATGGATGACAGTATAAAGACAATCAAAGAGAGTGATGGAAAAACTGGAGATAAAATTGTCATAGGTACAGTTTCTATCCTAAATAAAAGAAAAGGAGTGGAGCAAATTATACAAGTGTTACAGAAAAATACCCTGTACCATCTGATAGCAATAGGGGGAACATCTCAAGACATTAATCGATTGGAACTCTTGGCAGAAAAACTAGGAGTTGCCCAAAGATGTGTTTTTACAGGCTATCGAGAAAATCCCTGGGAAACCGCGATTAATATTGACGTTTTTGTTTTTCCATCTCGCTCGGAAGGATTTGGTTTAGCTCTAGTGGAAGCAGCTAATTTAGAAATTCCGATTATCTGTTCTGATATTCCGACATTTAGGGAAATCTTTCGAGAAAATGAAGTGACTTTTTTTCAGCTTGATGATATAGACGACTTGAACAACAAAATACTTATGTTAGATGAAATTAAAGACAAAGTTTCCCTGGCTAAGTTGAAAGCAGAAAAACTTTTTTCTTTGGAAAGTATGTGTTACAATTACTGTGACGAGTACAAAAAATTGGCTCTTCGGTTTGTGTTATGCAATGGACGGGGGTTATAAGGGATGGAACCCTTACATAGAAAGGCATTTAGCGATTTTTGTCAATTGTTTTTGCTCTAGAGCAAACTAATCAATTAAGTCTCTTACCAGATAAGGATTT
>NZ_JASJFB010000666.1:0-1217 GCF_030065455.1 Microcystis sp. M53602_WE12
CTTTCGGAATTTTTGGGTTAGAAGTATGTTATCTTGGCATCTTGTATGTTGATTTAGCATAAAGGGTAACGAAGAGCCTATATATTTTTACATTCCCCAAGATGTTTTGACGAAAAAGCTTCATAGAAACTACTATTGAGAACATTTTCAATAATTGATTTTTTCTGAGAAAAAAATTACAATTCTTCACCTTGAGAAAAATCAATCATTGTAGCTATAGTCCCTACTAGCAATGGGTTTTAAGCAAAATATCAGTAAAAATTATCAATTGAATGTTAAGAAGTGCGGAAAGTGGGATAAATTTTCTTTTACCTGTTAGCTGCGGTGAAAAAATGGGAATACTAAGGGATGTAGTGGGTTGTACAGTCTTTACTGGCTCTATTCCATGTCATCAGCAAACGAGAAACTTCAGACCAAGCTGCCTTCCTTTGCCCAAAAGTTAGTGCAATCGGGTTATGTCACTATCCCGCAACTACAAAAGGCAATGATCGAGAAGCAGAAAAGTCATCTGCCTCTACGGGCAATTTTACCCCTGATCACCGGCCGTCCTTTACCCAAAGAGGCACTGGCATACTACCGACTCGAACAACTGTCAAAATTAAAAGCCAAGTATGGGGTAGAATATCTTGACCCTGAAAGTGAGACGATCGACTGGAGAGAAATCGAGAATCTGTTTCGCACAGTCCTTCCCTTTGAAATTTGCCGTCGTTATAAGATCCTGCCCCTACAAAAACAGCAATCCGCTGCCAATGTCCTTCACCTAGCCATGGTGGATCCCGCTAATCAGGAAATTCTCGATGATTTACGTCGTATCCTCCGGGATCAAGAATTGCAGTTTGAACGTCGTGTCATCGATCGGGCAGATTACCAGAAATTGGTCGAAATCTATCGTTATCGCCAAGAAAAAGCCCTATCTTGCCGTTTTCTTCCCCAAGAACAAGAGCTAGAGACCATAGTTGACATAACCGGCCTTTTTGAAGATGGCCAATCTCTCCCCCATCTCAACTGCAAATTAGCCGACGAGGATCTCGGGCTGATTCAAGAGGCGAATCAAGGGACGATCGTCAGTGTCGTTAATAAGACCTCTTGCATAAATCCGAAAACAAACGATAGAAACAATAATGGGAGGGACTTTCAGTTAATTATTTATTAGTAGTTGATAATCTTCAAAAATGTTGCTGTACAAGGATCGACTTAAGACTTTTGCAAGAGGTCTA
>NZ_JASJFB010000634.1:0-2969 GCF_030065455.1 Microcystis sp. M53602_WE12
ACCCTTATATAGAAAGGCATTTAGCGATTTTTGTCAATTGTTTTTTATCTAGAGCGAACTAATCAATTAAGTCTCTTGCCAGATAAGGATTTAGTCGATTTATGCCCCCCTATCGAACCATAACAAGTAACGAAGAGCCATAATTATGCAGTTAAATTATCTGAATTTATCATCTATCTGTTTAACGGTAACTTCCTTGATAATTATCGCCAGTCCAGCTATATCTTTAGCCGATCATAGATCACCAATAACTTTAGCTGCTAGGGATTTATCAAACCAGCAACAGGGACGAACAATTATTCTTAATGGTCGTTCTTTGCCCGTTTCTTGGCGACAGTGGACAGCAGCAAATAGTACCAGAATTGCCATGAGTGACACGGGAGCAAGACAATTATTCGGCATGGATTTTCTTAGCACAAATGATCCGAAAAAGCAACCGATAAGCTGGTTTAATTTACAAACTTTATCGGCTAATTTGATCAATCCCGATCGCTGGTTAGACGTTACGGATATTTTACTAAAAATGGGGGCAACAACCACTATTAATGGCGATAGTTTAAATATTAACTTTCCTGCTCCTCAGATTGAAGATATTCAGCTAGAAAATTATGGGGCAGTACAGAGGATTATTATTCAACTCGATCGCCCGACCTTTTGGCAAGTTAGTCAGGCAAAAAATCAAGCAGTGATTACCCTAGAAGGAAATGCCCAGCAATCGCTTATCTCTAGGTTTCAACCCAAAACTGTTAGTAACAGTAATCAAAATAACGATGAAGATGATCTAGGCAACTCTAATAATAACTTAGCCACTCAGATCACTTCCTTAGAAAATAATGGGGTGATCAGTCGTTTAAAAGTTAACCTTCCCACTGCCTACGGATTACAGATCAGCAGTGTGGATAATCCTCCCCGAATTATCATTGATTCTCGTCCCGATGCTATGGATGAAAAGCGCATTGTTTGGCAACCAGGGTTAATCTGGAATCAAAAATATATCCAGTTAGATCAAGATTGGTTTCCCGTGACTTGGTTAGAAATCGATCCCAGAAATCCTCAGATAACTATTAAACCGATTACCGCTAATTCCACCTCAATGCGCGGCACTAATCCCCTGATCACGATTAATAGCGAAAGTAACGCAGTAGCGATGATTAATGGCGGCTTTTTTAATCGTAATAATCAGTTACCTTTGGGAGCAATTCGTGTGGATGGCAAATGGTTATCTGGACCAATTTTAAACCGAGGAGCGATCGCATGGGATAATCGTGGTAAAATCAGGATCGATCGCCTCAGTTTAGAGGAAACTCTCATTACTGTCACCGGACAACGTTTTCCCCTAACCCAGTTAAATAGTGCTTTCCTGACAGCCGGCTGCAGTCGTTATACTCGCGATTGGGGGAGTAATTATCATCCCCTCACCGAGCGCGAAACCGGGTTAGTCGTCCAAGGCGATCGCGTAACGGAGAAATTAAATAATCTTTTCCCACAGGATAGTATAGACATACCAGAAAATGGCTATTTAGTCATCTGCCGAAAGACAGATATTAGTTTAAATATTGGTGAAAGAGTCAACCTCGATAGCGTCACCCTACCGAGAGATTTTGCTGATTATCCTCAGATTTTAGGTGCTGGCCCCCTATTATTGCAGAATGGGCGCATAGTTTTGGATGGAAATGCCGAAAAATTTAGTCCGGCATTCCAAAATCAACAAGCTTCCCGCAGTGCGATCGCAGTCAGCCGAGAAGGAAAAATTTTGCTAGTGGCTATCCATAATCGTGTCGGGGGACGGGGGGCAACTTTAGGCGAATTAGCCCGAATTTTGCTGTTAATGTCGGCAAAGGACGGTTTAAACCTAGATGGGGGTAGTTCCACCGGGATAGCCTTGGCGGGTTATCTGCTCGATCGCTCTGCCGTTACCGCCGCAAAAGTCCATAATGGAATAGGGATATTTTTATCCCCGTCTCCTTGACAGGTGTGAAAACAATGGATAATAGCGACTGGATTAAACAATTGCTGCTGATGGGTATTGGTACTACTTCCATGGTGGCAGAAAAGATCAAAGAAGTGAGCGACGAATTAGTAAAAGACGGTAAAATCAATTCCGATCAGGCTAAAAACTTTGTCGATGATCTGATGACACAGATGAAGTCTGAACAAGGGAGCTTCGAGAATAACTTAGAACGCTATATCCGCAATATCTTGCAGGATTTAGGGGTTCCCCGACAATCGGAAATGGATGAACTGCGGGGAAGGATTGATAGATTAGAACGGCAGGTGAGAGACTTAGAGAATAAACTCTGGCGTTAGGGAACTATGAAATCAATGCGCGAAATCTTGCTCAGTTTTGCTATTATTGCGGTTTGTGGCTTATTTTTAATCGTTGCTTCCCTCTTTGGTGGAGGGGAAAAAACCAATGCGATCGCCGCAGAAATCGATCCACCCGCTATCACTCAAACTATTAATAAGGAAATCATCTCCATGGATTTAGATCAAGCAGTCACCACCGATTCGGGACTAAAATACATAGATATCGTGGAAGGAACTGGAGAAAGTCCTCAAAAAGGTCAAAAAGTGACTGTTCACTACACGGGAACCCTCACAGACGGCAAAAAATTCGATAGTTCCAAGGATCGCAATCAACCTTTTACCTTTACCATTGGAGTTGGTCAAGTGATCAAAGGATGGGATGAAGGAGTCGCATCGATGAAAGTCGGTGGGCAGCGTACCTTAATTATCCCCCCAGAATTGGGTTATGGTGCGCGGGGTGCCGGTGGGGTGATTCCTGCCAACGCGACTTTACTTTTCGATGTGGAATTGTTGGCAGTTAAATAGGGTTTGCTGAAAAAGCTTTTCGGTGGTGGCAGGGTGTGGGGTGTGGGGTGTGGGGTGTGGGGTTTTACCAGTTTTGAGGTGGTCAACTACCTAATTTTCAGGGAAAAAGTACCTGAATTTTCCCCCGATCCCCGCAA
>NZ_JASJFB010000735.1:0-1237 GCF_030065455.1 Microcystis sp. M53602_WE12
AACCCTTATAGAGAAAGACATTGGACGATTTTTGTCAATTGTTTTTGATCTAGAGCGAGCTAATCAGTTAAATCTTTTGCCAGATAAGGATTTAGTCGATTTATGCCCCCCTATCGAACCATAACAAGTAACGAAGAGCCACTTTAGTAATGATCTAAGCCGTAACTTGCATAATCTCTTTAGCGGGAACAGCTAACACTAATTGATTAGGATAAACAATTTCTACGCCAATTGTCTCCATAAATGCTTCTTTTTCTGCTTGAGTGGCTGAGACAAAATTTCCTTGTTCATCATATTTAACCCAATTCCCAAATAATTCTACTAGATAAGCCTCCCCATTTTTCAGAACTTCTACAATTGCTCCAACTGTACCGATAGGCGCAATTCCGCCATCGGTTAAGGGAATATCTTCCGTTAGTTGAATATCATCAAATAATTTAAACTTACTCATTTTTATTACTCTAAACTTTTATTGATTGAAACTAGAAGGTACTGCTGTGACAAATCTCACCACATCTTCTCCTGTCAGGATAATCCAAACAGTACGAATTTGATGTAATTTACCAGAATATCCCCTGATTTTAACATAAGCACGATAGCGATCGCCATACTCTGTTGTATCTTGTTTTTGTAATATTTCGAGAGATACTGTCTCTAGTATAGCTTCTCGAATCGCTTCAGGATTATCAAATCCCATAACTTCACGCCAAAACTTACGTTTATCTCCACCAACGCCTGCTTTAGTGGTGTGGTTGAGCAGATAGTTAGCCTTAGATAAGGGAAATTCAAATTGAGTCGCTGAAATCATTTATGTCTAAACCAAGAAACCCTCGAAGCAATATTTTCCTGAGATGACGATTATAGCGTGTCATTGCGAGGGGGATATACTTGTATCGCATAAAATCATAATTCTCAGCCTTGCTTGCGATATTTTTCTAGTAGGTGTTTTTGATAAGTTGTCGGTTCTGACTGAGAAAAGGGCGATAGTTGTTTCAATTCTTTAACCCAATTTTCCCAAGCATTATTCATGGTTTGAGTTTCATTTTCTTTAAGTAGTTGCTGTTTGCTGTTCAGGTTTTTTATCCTTCCCTAAAAAGGCTCTTCGGTTTGTGTTATGCAATGGACGGGGGTTATAAGGGATGGAACCCTTATAGAGAAAGGCATTTAGCGATTTTTGTCAATTGTTTTTTATCTAGAGCGAACTAATCAATTAAGTCTCTTGCCAGATAAGGATTTA
>NZ_JASJFB010000280.1:0-5594 GCF_030065455.1 Microcystis sp. M53602_WE12
CCTTCTTGTAGTACATCGCTTGGTACAAAAAACAAGGGCAACAAAGCCTAAAACGACCGGCTCCTGACGACCGGCTACTGACTCCTACCCCCAGGAAAAACTTTTTCAGCAGACCCTAAATAAACTATCAGTATAGACCTCGTTTCCACACAGAAACCAGAAGAGCCCATCCGGTGGAGCGCCAATTGAAAAGCTTAAGGAGTATATCAAAAATCAGGATACACCTAAAAGTTAGTTGGCAATTTTTCGGACATCGAGTCCTCAAATTGCCGCGCTTTCCTTCCCCACCCCGCGTTGTTGAGGGTGGGGACTGACGCGGATTCGTTCAAGCGGGCAACGCGATTCGAACGCGCGACATTCACCTTGGCAAGGTGACGCTCTACCACTGAGCTATGCCCGCAAGCCTTTTTTTTACACTTCCCCAAGTATGCCAAATCTCAGAGCATTTGTCAAGTGGTTTGGAGCATTTTTTTACAATGATTCATGTTCTGGCCAATCCCCCAAACCGGTAATAGCTTCGAGAACCACTTCTATCTTAGCCTGTAGTCGGTTGAACTGATGTTGCAAGCGATCAAAGCACTTGTCAATGGCGGCGAATTTTTCAGTGATAGGGCGTTCCATAGCCTCAAAAGCTGCCGTAATCCGCTCCTCTGGGTCTAGAGCTAATTCCAGAGTCTTGATTCTCTCGACAGCGGGGAGTGGGGACAACTAAAACCCTAAATGCTGGGGGAATTTTCTTAGCCTTCCATCAGTGCCTGTTGGGGATTATTTTGCAATAATTCTAGGGGTTTATCTTCATTCCGGGGGCGCAATTGACGCATGAGACTAGCCATTTCTAGGGCAGATAGGCCATAATTCCAGCCCAAATTACTTTTAATACCGGCCCGTTCGAGGGCCTGTTGTAGAGTATCAGTGGTGAGAATACCGAAGACAACGGGAACACCGGTCTGAAAAGCGGCTGCGGCGATACCTTTAGCGGCCTCGGCAGCAACGTAGTCAAAATGGGGCGTTTGTCCGCGAATAATTGCCCCTAGACAAATAACGGCATCGTAACGGTGGGAAAGGGCGACTTGACGGGCTACCATTGGCACTTCAAAGCTACCCGGTACCCAGATATAATCGACTTGGGTGCCATCGGGATTGACATCAACCCCGTGACGCTTGAGACAGTCTTGACAGCCTGATAACAGTTTATCAGTGACGAGATCATTAAAACGACCAATCACGATCGCAAAGCGCAAAGAGGATATGTCCTCGGTAAAATTTCCCTCAAAAACAGTCATAGGTAGAAGGGGATAGGAGTGGGAAGTGGGGAAGTGGGGTAGTGGGGTGTGGGGTGTGGGGTGTGGGGTGTGGGGAGAATACTGACTCCTGACGACTGACTCCTGACGACTGACTCCTGACTCCTGTCCCCCGTCCCCCTGATCAAGACTAAATCACTAAAAAGTTTAAAATAGCGACGGCAACGACTAAAATCGCCCAAATTGCCGAACCCACATAGAGAAGGGGTTTCGATTGATCCCAGTTTTGGGGGGAAGCATAGGCAACGGGGACACCAATCACCATCAGCAAGGAAAATAAAACTAAGGCAATGAGAAAAAATTGAAAAACAATAGACATGATTGGGTTCTCCTAAAGCAGTTGATGTTTATTTAGATAATTCTCCCAGATTTGATACTTGTATGGAAGAGCCTCGCTTCCACTCAACTTAACTGGACGATCCTTCCTCTAAGTCCTCTCTGAATCAGGGGTTCCCAGGAGATATCCCTGTCAGACTGAATCCACGAGCATTTTAATTTTACTGCCAGTGACTACCCAGCCGCAGCGGGTTCTAAAATTTTTTTGATGTCTCCATCCTTGTCAAAAGCAGGATTGTAAGGGTTAGGTGGGGGAAGTGACTCCCTGTAATCCCTTGCCCAGATTACAGTATTTTCGCGTTTTCGCCAAACCTGCCCTAGAAAGGTCTCCAGACTGCTGAACTGCTAAGGGACCTGCGTAGGAATAATATCCCAGCCGGACAGTCGCTCTGTAGAAGAATCAGACAAGCCATAAATGGTACATTATCAAAGCGCAAGTCCCTAAAAGCTAATGGTCAAGTCCTAGGTCAAGCCCCCCAAACGGATGCCAGCGCCAAAAATGACGAATAATACTGCTAGAGTGGTGACGGCGACTATGTGCAGGGCGAGGAAATTTAAGTTTTCCTCGCTCAGTTTAGGAATGAGAAAAAAGCGGGAATGAAGGGCCAAGATGAGAGTTAATAGCAGTAAAGCTAACTTAATTCCTATATAAACCGATAAAAAACTATCAAATGACCAAAAATCACGAAAACCGGGCAAATAAATCCAAGTCAGTCCTAGGCCTGTTATTACCTGCAACAATAGCGCAGATAACCCAAAACCTTCAAAATATTGCTCAAATTGACGAATTCGGTCTGGTTCTCGGTTTTTGAGGGCCTGGGGTAGAACGGTGACTGCCAACAATAAATGGCCACCGGCCCAGACGGTCGCCCCTAGGGTGTGGAGAATTACTAAAATTTTGAACAACATCGGTTTCTCTCAGTCATTATTTGCTAACTTATAGTTCTTGACCCGGTTATTGCCGAGCATTTAGTAACAATAGATACAGAAAAAATCCTGATATCTTCTCCTTACTAAAAAATATGGATTTAATTTTATGTCATCAAACGGCGGATTTTGACGCTTTGGGGGCAGCGGTGGGTTTATCGTTGCTGAAAGCGGGTAGTCGCATTGTGTTAACGGGGGGAGCGCACCCAACAGTAAGGGAATTTTTGGCCCTGCATCGGGATGAGTTCGCTTTAATTGAAATGCGTAGTGTCAATCCGGCCAGTATTCGCTCTTTAATTATCGTTGATAATCAGTGGCGAGAGCGTCTGGGAAAAGCCTCCCAGTGGCTCGATTTAGGGCATTTACAGGCGATCGAATTGTATGATCATCATTTGGATAGTGAAAGCGATATTCATGCCTCTAGCGTCCATTTAGAAGCGGTGGGAGCCACCACGACTTTAATTGTCGAAGCTTTACAAAAAGCCCAGATTAAACCAAACTCGATGGCAGCGACGGTAATGGCACTCGGTATTCACGTTGACACGGGTTCCCTGACTTTTGCCGGTAGTACCCCCAGGGATGCCTATGCTTTGGCTTGGTTAATGACCTGTGCTGCTAACATTAAAACGATCGCCCAATACTGTCAACCGAGTTTTTCCCCGCGCTTACAGGAGTTATTTAGCCTTGCTTGGGAAAATCTAGAGATTAAAACGATCCATGACCGTAAAATCGCCCACGTTCTCCTCCATACTGCCGATTTTATCCCCGGTTTGTCTAGTGTGGCCGAGCGCCTACTGGAATTATCCGATAGTGATGCGCTACTTTTTGCCCATAGTTATAGTAAAGGCGAGGAAGATAATTCCCGACAGCGTTTAACTGTGATTGGTCGCTCTAGAATCGATGGGGTGAATCTATATCAGCTTTTTTGCCCCTATAACGGCGGTGGTCATGCTCAGGCCGCTTCGGTGAGCTTTCGCGATGTTCAGCCAGTTCAACAGTTAAACCAACTGCTGGGGGACTTAATTGCCCAAATTCCTCCCTCTCCCACCGCTAGGGATTTAATGTCTTCCCCAGTGCGAACAATTCGTCCCGATACTTCCATATCTCAAGCCGAGCGCATCCTTTTCCGTTACGGCCATTCGGGTTTATCGGTGGTAGATGAGCAGGATCGCTTAGTTGGGGTGATTTCTCGTCGTGACCTCGATTTAGCTCTCCATCACGGCTTTTCTCGCTCTCCCGTGAAGGGATACATGACTTGTAATCCGAAAACTATTACCCCCGACACTTCCCTTCAGGAAATCGAGTCACTGATGGTAACGTACGATTTGGGGCGTTTACCTGTACTAGAAAACGGGCAGTTAGTCGGTATCGTCACTCGTACAGATGTATTAAGACAGATTCATCAAAATGAGCGGGTGCGTTTTGAAGGGGTTGCTTTGGTTTCCTGTCTTTTACCGACGATTAAAGAGCGTTTAGAGCCGATTTTATGGTCATTCCTGCAAGCTGCCGCCACTGCCGCTCAAAAACGCGGTTGGCATCTCTATCTGGTTGGGGGTGCGGTGCGCGATTTATTGTTAGCCACAGAAAGGGATACTTTATTGTTACAGGATATCGATTTAGTGGTGGATGGCTGCCATCGCGCCGCCGGTGTGGGTGCAGGGGTGGAGTTGGCTAATTGTTTACAGGAAATTTATCCGGGGGCCCGGTTATCGATTCACGGGGAATTTCAGACGGCGGCTTTGTTATGGCACAAAGATGAGCGTTTTGGCTCGTTATGGGTGGATATCGCCACGGCACGCACGGAATTCTATCCTTATCCTGCCAGCAATCCCCAAGTGGAGGCTAGTTCGATTCGACAGGATTTGTATAGAAGGGATTTTACGATTAATGCTCTGGCAATTCGCCTAACTTCGCCGAAAGAGGGGGAATTACTCGACTTTTTTGGCGGTATGTTGGATTTACGCGCCCAACAAATCCGGGTTTTACACGCTAATAGTTTTATCGAGGATCCGACGCGCATCTATCGAGCGGTGCGTTTTGCCACTCGGTTAGGATTTGTTATTGAACCCTTGACAGAAAGCTATATTAGGTATGCGATCGAAAGTGGAGTTTATGATCGCTCACGGCAACAAAATCAGAATGCACCCGCTTTACAGTCCCGTTTAAAAGCGGAGTTGAATTATATTTTAGAGGCGGATTACTGGGAAAGTGCCTTGGAAAAGTTGGCTGATTTGGGGGCTTTGCACTGTTTACACGGGGATTTAAGTTTAAATCGGGCTTTATGGCGACAATTGCGCTGTCTCAGTCGTTGGTTAGATTGTTTAAGTCTGGAATTGCCGGTGAATGTTTGGTTAATGCGGTTGGAATTATTAATCGCTTCTCTGGCTGTGGGGGAAAGAATAGCGATCGCTAATAATTTACAATTGCCCAAAGATACTGTGGAGCGTTTACAAAAACTAGAAGTTATGGAAAGAGAGATTAGCAATAATTTTGCTTATGATCAACCCATTAGTCAAATCGTCAGCTTTTTCAACGGTTATA
This sequence comes from Microcystis sp. M53602_WE12, assembly GCF_030065455.1. Lineage (NCBI taxonomy): Bacteria > Bacillati > Cyanobacteriota > Cyanophyceae > Chroococcales > Microcystaceae > Microcystis > Microcystis sp. M53602_WE12. Next base: position 5,106 of record NZ_JASJFB010000280.1, read on the forward strand.
AGGTTCCTAGTTTGTTACTGGTGGCGGTGAGGAGTGAGACTAGGATTCGGGCTTTAATCTGGCAATATTTAACTAAATGGTCGCAGATCGAGGCTCCTATCGACGGCAATGACCTAAAAGCTTTGGGTTATCAACCGGGTCCCCAGTTTAAATCGTTACTTGCGGCAGTCTTGGGGGCAACTTTAGATGGAATAGTCAGCAATAAAAGCGAAGCTATGGCTTTTATTGCTAGATTAACTCGGGCTTGCTGAATAAATCTAAAAACCTTATTGGGTAAGACTTTTAGACTTTTTGTCAATCAAAAAGTACCAGTTGTGGGAGAGATAGGGGGAAAATTCTGGGACTTTTTCTCTGAAAATTAGGTAATTGACCAGATGAGAATCGGTAAAACCCCACACCCCACACCCCACACCCTGTCCCCACGAAAAACTTGTTCAGCAGACCCTAGATAGTCAACAGCTTATTACTTTCGATCGCCCATTGGGCCAA
>NZ_JASJFB010000743.1:0-8232 GCF_030065455.1 Microcystis sp. M53602_WE12
CACACAGAAATTTACGCTTGGGGAGTAGTCTTTAAGAGTGCTTACCTTGTAGGTGTAGTCGGACTAGACATGAAACTGTAAGACCAAAATTAGCTTTGCTAGTAGCGGCAAGATTCAGCCCAAGAATCTCCGCACTTTTAGTGCGGAGAGTGTCAACTCCTAAGTAATTCGTTTAACAAAGGCAATTATGGATATTTTGACACTTGGTTGGGTTAGCATTCTCGCCCTGTTCACTTGGTCGATCGCCATGGTGGTTTGGGGTCGTAACGGTTTCTAGGTAATCTATAGATACCATGGAAACATCCTTGATTCTGAACACTCTCTTTCTAGTCGCCTTAATTCTCCTCGTTATCGTTAGCGGTGGCATTCTCTACCTGACGACTACAGAATGGCGCGATCGCCGTCGTCAAGATGGCGATAAAAAATTAGGAAAATAATCCTGAACAGGTGTACTTAATTACGCCTGTTTTTCATTTACTATGATTAAAATACTGCACTTATCGGATATTCACATGGGGAGCGGTTTTTCCCATGGACGTTTAAATCCAAAAACGGGATTAAACACGCGTTTAGAGGATTTTATGGGCAGTTTAAGCCTCTGTATCGATCGGGCTATTGCCTCCCCTGTGGATCTAGTGCTTTTTGGGGGAGATGCCTTTCCCGATGCCACTCCTCCTCCTTTTGTTCACGAAGCTTTTGCCAGTCAATTCCGTCGTCTTGCCGATGCTAATATCCCGACGGTGTTATTAGTGGGTAATCACGATCAACATTCTCATGGTAATGGCGGTGTCAGTCTCTCCATCTATCGTACCCTAGCGGTGCCTGGTTTTATTGTTGGCGATCGCCTTACCACCCATCGCATCACCACCCGCAATGGCGATATCCAAGTCATTACTTTACCCTGGTTAACCCGGGCCACTCTCTTAACCCGTCCCGAAACCGAGGGTTTATCCTTGAGTGGGGTAAATGAATTATTAATTAACCGTTTGGAACCAGTTTTAGAAGGAGAAATTCGCCAATTAGATACAAGTGTACCAACAATTTTATTAGCCCATTTAATGGCCGATCGAGCTAGTTTAGGAGCAGAAAGATTTTTAGCGGTTGGTAAAGGTTTTACCGTACCTTTATCGCTGCTAAATCGTCCACAATTCGAGTACGTTGCCCTCGGTCATGTTCACAAACATCAAAATCTTAATCCTAGCAATGATCCGCCCATTGTCTATCCAGGGAGCATCGATCGAGTGGATTTTAGCGAGGAAAAAGAAGATAAGGGCTATGTTCTAATAGAAGTGGCTAAAGGAGAGGTTAAATGGGAATTTTGTCCTTTACCCGTGCGTCCTTTCCGTTCCATCGAAGTGGATGTTTCTGAGGCAGAAAACCCCCAAAAAGAATTGCTAAAAGCTCTCAAAAAACACGATATTCAGGAAGCAGTTATCCGCTTAGTTTATAAAATTCGCAGTGAACAATTAGAACTAATCAACACCAATCAGCTTGACGAAGCGTTAAAAACTGCCCATAGTTATAGTATTCGGGCTGAGTTAATTAGTCAATTAACCCGTCCCCGTTTACCGGAATTAGGGGTGGGTAATCAATTAGATCCGATGGAGGCGTTAAAAGCTTATATCGATAATAAGACAGATTTGCGCGATATTGTCGATGATATGTTAGAGGCAGCCCAGCTTTTATTAAATCAACAGCCAGAAATTTGGCTAGAGGAAGAAACCTCGATTTAGCTATCAGTTATCAGTTATCAGTTATCAGTTATCAGTTATCAGTTATCAGTTTACTGCTCACTGAAACATCTTCCCTATCCCTCTTTGAACTAACAATGAGTTTATGTCTTAATCCCGATTGTCTATATAACAATGATCCTACAGATAAATTCTGTCAAAAATGTCGCTTTCAATTATTACTAAAAGATCGTTATCGTGCTATAAAATTAATTGGTCAAGGAGGTTTCGGTAAAACTTTTCAAGCAATTGATGAGGATAAACCTTCTAAACCTTATTGTGTGATTAAACAATTTTTTCCTAGCGCTCAAGGTAGCAATGCTCTCAAGAAAGCGGCGGAATTATTTAAAGAAGAAGCGATTAGTTTAGATAATCTCGGTCAACACCCACAAATTCCCTCCCTCTATGCCTATTTTACCAGCAATGATGGGCGACAATATCTTGTTCAAGAATATATTGAGGGAGAAAATCTAGAACAAGAATTACAAAGCGAGGGAGTTTTCAATGAGGAAAAGATCAAACATCTTTTATTGGAAATTTTGCCAATTCTTGATTTTATCCATGCTAAAAGAGTCATTCATCGGGATATTAAACCAGCTAATATAATTAGGAGACGCAGCGATAATAAAATAATTTTAGTGGATTTTGGTGCCTCTAAATTCATGCCCATTGCTAACCTTTCCCTGACAGGAACAGTGATCGGTTCGCCGGGATATATCGCTCCAGAACAAAGCAATGGCAAAGCGATTAATAGCAGTGATTTATATAGTTTGGGAGTCACTTGTATCTATTTATTAACGGGAATATCTCCCTTTGAATTATTCGATGTGAGTGAACATGAATGGGTATGGAGAAAGCACCTGATTAATAATCCTGTTATTGTTGAATTAGGTAAAATTTTAGATAAATTAATTGAATTTGGCACCAAAAAACGTTATCAATCAGCCGGGGAAGTCCTGCAAGAGTTAGCAGTCAAATTAGCCTTCGTGATTCCGCCAAAACCCCGATCACAGAATACAATTCAAGAAACGGTTTTGCCAGTTTTTCCAGCCGCCACCAGGGAGGAAATTAACCTCAAAAGTGCCAAGGAAATTGATTACACTAACCTACGGGATTTCTTAGCGCAAGAAAAATGGCAAGAGGCAGATCAAGAAACGGCTAATCTCTTCTTAAAAGTTGCCGATCGAACTAAAGAAAAATATCTTAAGATAGAAGACATAGATAACTTTCCCTGTGAAGATTTAGCCACTATCAATCAACTCTGGTTAAAATATAGTCAGGGAAAATTCGGTATATCTGTTCAGAAAAGAATCTATGAAAGTTTGGGAGGAAGCAGCAATTATGATCAACAAAAATGGAACGCTTTTGGAACAAAAGTCGGTTGGCGAGTTAATAACAAGTGGTTATACTACGATCAAATTACTTTCTCTCTCAAAGCACCCTGGGGACATCTCCCCACCCTTGTGTGGGGTGTGGGGGGTGGGATAATTCTTTTTTCTCGTCTGGAAACCTGTGCCATGGACGGAGTTTCTAGCAGGGGATAAATTGACTTAAAAACTTTTCTGGAGAATTAAACAATTTCTCCCTTCGCCAGTGCGGATATATTGTAAAGTATCAGTAAGAGAACGCATAAAAATTAATCCTCGATCGCTTTCCATTTCCAAAGGTGCGAGAGGATGTTGTTGTAGAGAATCGAGTTTGGCTTGCAGATCAAAAGGTTGACCGTGATCCCATATTCTTATTTCTAGAGAATGGGACTGTAAAGTTAATTCTAGATCGATCGGTGTAGTCGGTGGTAAATGTTGGTGAGCGTAACGGACAGCATTAGTAAATCCTTCTGCTAAAGCCACCTTACACTGCCAAAGCACCGAGTCAGGTAGAAAGGAACTGCCGTGAGATTCAAACCATTGTAGGACTGGGATTAAAGCTGCCAATTCCGTCCGGACTTGTAGATAGAATTGGAGGGGGGAAGAAGGGGAATTTAAGACTTCAGAAGGCACCACTGTTTTTTTGAAAGAGAATCAAAATTGTTTTAAAAATCAGTTGTAGATCGTAGCCTAAACTCCAATTTTCTTGATAGCGCAAATCTAGTTGAATTACCTCTTCAAAATTACTCACCCGAGAACGACCATTCACCTGCCATTCTCCCGTCATACCGGGTTTTACATCTAAACGTTGCCATTGGGGAACATCGTAGCGTTCCACCTCATCGGGGGTGGGAGGACGAGTGCCAACAAGACTCATTTCACCGGTGATCACATTCCAAAACTGGGGCAATTCGTCTAAACTGGTGCGACGTAAAAATTTTCCTACCCGGGTAATCCGGGGATCATTTTTATTTTTAAAAAAAGCTCCCTCCGCTTGATTAGGGATTTTATCCTTGAGTGCTTCTGCATCCACACACATGGAACGAAACTTAAGAATTTTAAATTCCTTTCCCAACCAACCGCAGCGGGTTTGACTGAAAAAAATTGGACCCGGACTGTCTAACTTAATAGCAATAGCAATGGGGACAAAAATAACCCCCGTGATTAATAAACCCACGATTCCACCAACAATGTCAAGACCGCGCTTTAACCAACTGCGAATCGAGGGATGGGTTTCCGGTAGATGGTTTTCATTGGCAGTAAAGCCCTTTTCTTGGGCTGCTAGGGGGGAGGTTTGGAAAGTGAATAATTGATCTAGTCCCGTAATCGATAAAACCCCCATCACTGGGGGATGGACGTTAGCCAGAGCTAACTCGATATTTTTTTCCCTAGCCGCTTTGAGATTATGCACTAAAGCACCCACACCACTACTATCCATAAATTGAGTGGCATTTAGATCAAGAATGACTTTTTCGGGAGTGGGTGTTTGGGCGATGAGATGGTGAAACAAATCCTTGAACTGTACTGCTTCCAAGACAGTCAAGCGATCGGGCATCCGCAAAACGGGATACTCCATCGGAATGATCAGAAAACGTGTTTCAGGAATTTGGGAAGTCATCGACACAAAGAGGTGGTTTGATAGATGAACAAGGCCTGATGACCCACTTAAATGTTTACTACACTTTTCCCCAAATACCAATGGGTAATGTCAGAGATTACCTGTGATCATCGGCTAACGAATCTCACCTAGGGGCGGACGGCCTTGGGTTTGGGCTTTCGCTTTGGCTGCACTCTTTCTCAGGGCATCTAAACGGGTCTCATAACGCTTACGCAGACGACGGTTGGGCGTTTGTTCAATTAGGGTTTTAAAGGCACTGCCTAGGCTCTTGTAGGCGTTGGGGAGAGAATAACCGAAACGGGTGGCCAAGGCGATCGCTTTTTCATCGGCTTCGATCGCTTCTTTGAGAATTTTATCGCCATTATTTTTGCGCCAGAGACGATAACCGGAAATCCCACATAATCCCATAGCCAAAAGCAATAATAACCCGTCCTGTACCCATAATTCCCCCACCGCACCACCTAAGCCAATAGCGAGGGCGGCCATTTCCCAGCCTTCCCGGGGAATACTATCATTTTGAATCCTGGCGACTTCATGCCAAAAGAGCAAATTACGCTGATCGATGGCTAAATTTTCCCATTTGGCTAAATCTATCTGAATTTCTACCTCATCTCTGCCAATTTCTTCACAACGGATCAGGGGGGGATTAACCTCTGTGGAACCTTCTACCGTTACCCAACTTTGTAATTCTGGAGGTAGTAGGGTTTTTAGGCGCCGAAGTTCGCTCATTTCGGCTCGTGCAGAGGAGGCCGCATAAGATGTCATAGATTTTTTACCTATTCTCTACCAATGACGATGATTTCTATTTTCGATCATAGCGGTCTTTTTTGTGATCTTGGCAGCTTTTGGCCCTAGAGAGCATTTTCAGTGATCAGTAAACAGTGATGGAAGTGGGGAAGTGGGGAGTGGGGAAGTGGGAAGTGGGGAAGTGGGAAGAAACCATCCATAACTGGGTTTTTAAAGTTCGATTGGGAGTCAATCATACTAAGTAGGTGGGTGTTAAAAATTGTCAGATACCCCCCTTATTAAGGGGGGATTAAGGGGGGATCAGCACCCCCCTTATCAAGGGCGATCCCCCCGCCTATCGGCACCCCCCTTATCAAGGGGGGCAGGGGGGATCAAAGACAAAATCTCTCTTCTATTTACTTATTAAATAGACTGTAACTTGTGCTGGCTAATGCTCAAATATATCTTTGTATTGCTGTAAATCTAAAGCGGTGAAGATGGGGATACAACTAAAGCATTTTTGGGCTAATTCCCATCTTTCTTCCCTTTGCATCATCACAATTAATTTATCTCGCACTGACAGTAAATAGCGCACATCGTTAGCAGCATAACTCAGTTGTTGTGGGGTGAGATTAGCGGCATTTCCCCAATCAGAACTCTGAGCGGTTTTGTCTAATTCTATGCCTTCCAATTCCTGCACGAGACTTTTTAAACCGTGACTGCTGGTATAAGTCCGAGCCAGTTTACTGGCGATTTTGGTGCAGAAAATCGGTTGAGTGGCAATGCCGAAAGTATGGGATAATTGAGCCACATCAAAACGGGCGAAATGAAAGACTTTTTCTATCCGCTCATCTTCCATGACCTTTTTGAGATTAGGAGCCTCTGTTTGCCCCCTAAAAACGCGAATGGCAGTGACAAAACCACTGGGATCACAGAGTTGAATTAAACACAGTCGATCGCGCCCCGGTATTAATCCCATAGTTTCTGTATCTACAGCGATCGAATTAACCCCTAGATAACGGGATAATAGGTCATCGCTTAAATCTCGATCGCACACTTGAAAATTGTCTAAGTTCATATAGTTAGAAGATAGGAGACAGGAGACAGGAGACAGGAGGGAAATTTGTAATGCTTTTGCCTATCGCACGACTGCCTTTATTTCCCTGATAAGTAGTTGGACAAAAGTAAAGTTAACTGTGGGGTAAGGAGTCGGTCGTCAGTAAGAATTGCGGCAATTTACATTTCTTAAGATAGACCACAGAATTTATGTCCGACTACTTAAATGATAACTGATAACTGATGTTAAAAACTGGTAATTAAATTTAAGTATCATCGGGGGGATTTTGTCAACGCTTTTTAACAAAAAGTTGTGTAAAATAATATTCACCAACATTATTTTTAGCGATACCGATACCGGTGAGATTATAATCACCAACCATATTTTTTTGATGGCCGGGGCTATTAATCCAACCCTTGACGGCAACGCTAACGGGGTCAGGATATCCCTTCATAAAAGCCAAATTTTCGCCCATTTTTTCTAAAGGAATCTTCCTTTGTACTGCCTTGACTCTTCCCGCAAAACCATCATGACTAAAAGGAGCCTGTTTATGGGCCATTTTTTGACTAAATAAGCGAGCTTCATGACTAATACGAGCATCGAGACGTAGGGGCGGTAAATTTTGAGAAATTCGGTAGCGATTAACTTGATAATTAGTGTTTTCTTCGAGGGTAATTAAAAAAGATTGATTCTGGATAGGATCGTAGCTAAGGGAATTAGTAGAAACAGGAGCGGATTGACGTTTTAGAAATATTTGAGTAAAGTACAATTTTCCTTGATTATCCGTCGCTACTCCAATCCCGGTACTATCAAAATCTCCCTCCATATTTTTCCGATGACCTTGACTTTTAATCCAGCCATCCACAGCAATCATTACCGGGTCATCATAACCTTGATTAACTGCCACATTTTCCCCCACCGCTTCATAGGGAACCGAAACACCAATAGTTTGCGCTCTTTTGTCAAAATCTTGATGACTAAAAGGAACTAAACCCGCGGCCATGCGTTGGCTATGTAATCTTGCTTGTTGCGAAATTGTCCGATTTAACAGTAGGGGAGATAAATTGCGAGATTGACGATAGCGATTGACCTGTTGATAGATTTTATTCTCTAAAACAAGTAAAGTTGCCGCATCTAAAGGAGAGGGAGAAGGAGCGGGAGAGAAAGATGGCACGAGTTCCGTAAAAGAGCTATAGTTTAAGGCACTACAGGCCATTAAACTTGTCGATACAAGCATCAAAATTCCTAACCGATAAGGTTTCTTAAAAAAACTTTTCATCAAAAAAATTGGGTCTGAAACCCCGCCGTTCTAGGTTGGATTTACTGTTAAATACTAGCGCATTTACAGGATATATGCCAGAAGGTCAGGTATGGGGAAAGCCGATCGCTACCGATTTTACCCAACACCAGAACAAGAGTCGCTATTGCGGCACACCTTGGACTGTGTAAGATTAGTTGACAATAAAGCTCTCCATGTCAGAACACAGAGAAATCACAGCGAAGGGGTTTGAGTTGAATTTCCCTATTTCCCCATTTTCCCAGTCCTGGTGGCGACCTGTTGACCAGAGGGGGGTAAATCTGTTAAGTAGGATTTGCTGAAAAAGTTTGTTGGTGGGGGCAGGGTGTGGGGTGTGGGGTGTGGGGTGTGGGGTTTTACCGATTTTGAGGTAGTCAGTTACCTAATTTTCAGGGAAAAAGTACCTGAATTTTACCCCCGATCCCTCCAATGGTCGG
>NZ_JASJFB010000851.1:0-1051 GCF_030065455.1 Microcystis sp. M53602_WE12
CCTCAAAAAGTGCCGACCATTGGAGGGATCGGGGGTAAAATTCAGGTACTTTTTCCCTGAAAATTAGGTAACTGACTACCTCAAAATCGGTAAAACCCTACACCCCACACCCCACACCCCACACCCTGCCCCCACCAACAAACTTTTTCAGCAGACCCTACCTAAAAATGATCGGTAAAGATGGAGTGAAGAGGATTTTAGCTGGTAAATTTTCATCGAAGAAAAAACCATTCATGCAATTTTTCTGACTTCATAGTGATTCGCCATCAATCTTGCTGCAAATTGCATACAGGCATAAATATCTTCTCGATTCAGAGAAGGATATTCTTCAAGGACTTCTTCAATAGAATCCCCTGCTCCCAAAAATTCCATAACTGTTTGCACAGGAATTCGGGTTCCAGCTATAACAGGTCTTCCATTACAAATATCTGGATGGATATGGATACGACTTTCCATTAAGGTTTTGTTACCTCTTTGATGATTTAAAGTAAGCTTATTATACCCTTTCATAGTAACAGATAAGGATGTTGGGTTTCCTTAAAATTGATCGCTGCAGCGGTAGGACCCGCATCAGGGAACGCACCCTACCAGAGCAGCGATCATACTATTCCCAAGTTAGAGTTATACCTTCTAGTTTACATACTCTCTGAATAGTTTCTAGTTTACTCTCAGTCAATTTCCCAAATAGGTGAACTCTCATTTTATGCTTGGGATAATACTGTCCATAACTCTTTATTTGCCCGATCGCTGATTTCCAGCCTTTTGTATTTTTAACTTCAATTATTTCTGTATTAGTTAAGACATCTATTCTACCTACCTTATCAATGTAAACCTCGGTTTTTCCTCCTAATTCCCCAGCCAGTTTGTCCCGATACCAAGCCTCTGTCACCTTTACAGGAGTATTTATCTCCGCAACATCTCAATAAATGCTGGTAAGGAAGCCGAAGTCAACCTAGAAAATGAACCCGCACTCGTGAGAAAGCATCGACTTAGGTTGCACTGAGGAAGAAAATCTGCTTTAACTAAGGATATGCTTCTTCCCATCGAGAGC
>NZ_JASJFB010000199.1:0-4028 GCF_030065455.1 Microcystis sp. M53602_WE12
ACCAGATGGATATCTATTCCCTCTCCCGCAGTTGGAAAGATTTAGTCGATCGCGCCCGCAGTAAACAACTGCAACCGGAAGAATATAATAGCGGTACTTTTACCATTTCTAATCTGGGAATGTTCGGAGTCGATCGCTTTACCGCTATCTTACCCCCCAACCAAGGTGCGATCCTAGCCGTGGGTGCTTCCCGTCCCCAAATCGTCGTCAATAAAGATGGTTTATTCGGAGTGCAAAAACAGATGACGGTTAATCTCACCAGTGACCACCGAGTCATCTACGGGGCCGATGCAGCCTCCTTCCTGCAAGACTTAGCTAAACTGATCGAAACTGAGGTGCAGTCTTTAACTATGTAATCAGAATCTAGACAGCAGGAGCCAAGGGAGTTTCTCTCTAGCTCCTGCTTTGTTGTCACTAAAAAAATGTAAAGAATTAGCTAAAATGGGTTTAACCCTATCTATCACCCGAAACTATCGCCCAAACAAGGCCAAAAAAAGTGTTAATCTCAGGGAACTTTAAGATCTAAGCCAATATCGGTAAATTAACCCTCGATCTCGCCCTATATATTAAGCCTACAATAACTCGTATTCCCACGACCTAACGCCTACCCATAGGAAAAAATGATCACAGAGAATAGTCGCTTACGTTCAGAATTTTTAAATACACAGGTTATCACTCGCAATACAGGCAAAAAACTCGGCGTTGTTAAAGATATCCTTGTAGATATCGATCAACGAGAAGTGGTTGCCCTGGGACTCCGCGATAATATCCTCTCCTTGTCGGGAATGCCTCAATATATGTATTTATCGAGCATCAGTCAGACAGGAGACGTGGTTCTCGTTGAAGATGATAACGTCTTGGAATCCGTCGATATCGATGCTTATACTCCCTTAATCGGTAGTGAAGTGATCACGGAAACCGGCGAACCTTTAGGCAAAGTCCGCGATTATCAATTTGATCCCCTTAGTGGTCAATTACATTCCATTGTCATCGCTTCCCTGGGATTGCCTCTTATCCCCGAACAATTGATCAGTACCTACGAAATTGCCATTGAAGAAGTGGTTAGCAGCGGTCCGAATCGCTTAATTGTCTTTGAAGGGGCCGAAGAACGTCTCACCCAAGTTAGTGTGGGGGTTTTGGAACGTTTGGGTATTGGTCGTCCCCCCTGGGAAAGAGAAGAGGAAGAAGCTTATTATACTCCCGCTGCTCGTCCGGAAAATCAGTTAGGTACGGGCATTCCCCTCCGCACTCCCGTTGAGGCCGCTAAACCCGTTGAAGAACGCTGGAGTGAGGATGAATGGGAAAAAGAACCCCTGCGCGCCACTCCCCCACCGCAAAAACGGGCCGAAGCTCGTTATTATGAGGAAGAATACGAGGAAGAAGAAGATAACTGGGGAGAAGCGCGCTCAGAACGCACAGAAAGCTTTTCTCGTCCTCAGTACGACGATTACGAGGATAAGGCCGAGGATGATATGTGGGATGATGACGTGGAACCAGATTACAATCCCCCCCGCATCAATATCACCGAGAAGAAAAAGGAAAGAATCCCCGAATACGAAGACGGTTAATCTTTGACAGTCCCCCTATCCATTAGTTACATCTTTCTTAACATAAAATTTGACAAAAAAAGAAAAGTGTGCTATGTGGCTCAAGGGGGTTCTCTGGGGGGACTAAATACTTTTGGTATTTGGTATCACGTCGAGTGCAGTGATTTGTCAGACTCTACAGATTTTCAATGAACTCTTCAACTGTGACTTGGGCTTGTTTCAGAATTCCACTTAATGTACCAACCTTCAATTCCTGATGTAAAGGGACAACACAACCAATTTTGCCATCTTCGGTTTCTTTCTTCATCACAACATGGCTACCTGTTTGACGAACTTGCTCGAAGCCTAAGCGTTCAAGAGATCTAACTGCCTCCCGACTAGAGATTCGTGGCAGCTTAGGCATAACTAACCTCAATACTGGTCACAAATCTAGGGGATGTTTCTGGTAAGGTAAATTCCTCTAGGTAAAGCCGTGTGGCTTCTTTCAATCCAGCAATCGCCTGCTCAATTGTTTCTCCTTGATCTACTGTGCCAACTTCTGGACATTCAGCAATGTACATATTATCTTCTTTGTACAAAATAACAGTAAAGATGCGATTTTTCATGGTGTTTTATCATCTCCGGCTTACTCTGAAAATCATAACATAACTGTTTCCTAATCGTTTGGTTAGAAAATAGTTAGGTTTCCTGATCATTGACCCAACTCACGCTTTTTGAAAAACTCTATAAGATATTAAGTTATTAGTACTTAATCTAATATTGTCCCACCTTCCTAGAATTGAGTGAGAAGATTGTGCAAAAACAGGCGTAGAGTTGATTAATCATTGAAATAAATTTGCCCCAATCAAACCGACTCGATGAACTGCTCGATGTCCGATTCTTACGAACCAAATTTGAGCATCGGTCAATCGGGCTAAAAGTTGATCGGAAGCTGTGAGGCTGTCTTTTGCTACTTCAAAAGCCCCTGTTTCAATATCTATGGCTACAATCTTCCCATGATTGCCTTCCTCGACTTGGGGGCGCACCTGAGATTGATAAATCTCTTTACCACGTCGGGCGAATTCTTCTTTGCTGTAGCGGAGTTGATTAACTGTCATTGTCCTGACCCCGTTGCAACTTTTGCCCCTCTATTTTAACCTAAACATTGGCAATCTTCGCTAACATTTCTCAACTGGGACCACAAAGGCTGCATCGCACTTAGACTCACAGTTTCAATCAATGTGCATGGTGCGTTCCCCAAAATCGATCGCTGAAGCGGTAGAAGTTGTTTTAGGGAACGCACCCTACAAGATTGCGATCACTACACAATTTGATTGTTCATAGTATTTTGTAATAGTTGATGTGCGCTGTAAAATGGCTCTCCTTCCAAATTTAAGCATTCCAACTTTTTCATAAGTAAATTTTTCAGGTCCAAATTATTATGCTCGACAAGAACAGATCGTAAGTCATAACCATCCATCAAAATGATAGATTTGTCATTATTCTGCTTTAGTAAGGGGCATACATTTTTTGACCAACCATTGATCGATAAAAATAATCCCAATGTCTGTTTACCAGAGCGGCTGATTTTGCCAGAAAGGCTATCAAGTTGCCGTATATCCGTTAAGTTTTGAGTCCATTTACATTCAACTAGATAGTACCAGCCTTCAAGCTTAAATGCGCCGTCTATTTGTTCTCCACCCTCATTTCTCCTAAAGCTTTTTTGAGTTGGAATCTCATAAAGAGAAAAAATACGTTTTAGCAAGTCTTCAAGTGAAAATCCTCGCTGTTTCTTATCTTCCGAATTTATTAACTTTGTAAAGTTATCAAATTCCAGCAGAAGACTGGATCGAAGTGAAGAAAATTCCTCCTTCCTCTGAGAATCCTGATTACGATTCTTTGTATTACCTCCTTGCAATCTTTCTACAATTTTTTGACATTCGTTAAATAAATGTTCCTCCTCAGTGGTGATAGCTTTCCGAGTTATTGACTTTTTTGTTTTCCAGTATTCCAAAAGTGTTTCTATCAGTTTTCCTACTGTAGAATTAGATTCTTCTTTCCAAAAACCTCTTAATCGATTTGCTTTTGAGCCACTACTATAATTATATTTTTCATCATATATATCGATATTTAAATTTTCTAAGACGAATTCTTGGAAGGTTATGTTTGAAAAATCAAGCACATAACCATTGCCCATTTCGAGCAATTTCTCTAGTTTAATCTTTTCAATGCTTGTTAAATCTGACATCTCATATCTAGATTGAAAGTGAAAGGAAGGTAGGAAGGTGGAAGGTATGCCTAACTACACATTATAGGTCAACTTTCTGCATAACAATTTCCAGAGCAACGATATAGGTCAACTGGGAGCATCCCAATTTTGCCATAAGTATAAATGCTTAGAGACTAAAAACGTTAGCTAAGGCAAAATAAAGAGAAACAATTAAACGGTAGAATCATGAATACAGACCAAAAAGAACAACTAGATCAACATTTAAAAGCCAT
>NZ_JASJFB010000611.1:0-2017 GCF_030065455.1 Microcystis sp. M53602_WE12
CGTTTCCTAAGCTAGTGAGGTACACCTATTTTTCTTCCCTTTTGCCTTTTGCCTCTTGCATGAGTGCCTAAAACCCATAACTTTTGTACCTCAGCAGACTGAAAAACGCTATATATGATTGCTGTGCTGAGAGCCTTTTGTCAAGCCTAATTGAGATGCTCTTACCCTGGGTTTAATAACCAGGAAAAATCTATCATTGACCTTTTTCTCTATCTTTCTACCTGTCTATCCACTAGGATAATGACCTTGCAATCAAAACTTCATGTCTGCGTCACAGTAAGTTCATATCCCCTGCCTAAATTAGAGATAGTCAGTCCCAAGCCATTTTCCGAAACACTCCTCTCACACCCACGATTATTAGGACTGACTTTTATTCCCTTCTCAGAATGGTTAAACAATAAAAACTATGACTCGCAATATTTTTAACGATAATATCTCCCCGCGCAACGAAGGCAATCCTAAACGCTCCAAATCTTCTGCAATGAAAAAACTTTTTGCCTATTCCTCCTTACTGGTTTTGGGTGCCGGGTTAGGCATCGGTGCCACCTACGCCTACAGCCAAAATCCTCTAGAATTAGCCCAAAATATTGCCACCGCTACCAATAATCCTCGCCCCTCCACACCAGCGGCAGCCGCTCCCTCGTCTCTGGTTATTCCTACCAATTTTGTCGCTTCTGTGGTGCAAGAAGTGGGGCCGGCGGTGGTAAGAATTAATGCTTCTAGGGAAGTCAATGGAGGCGGTGATTTTTCGGAATTTGCTAACGATCCTGTTTTCCGTCGCTTCTTCGGTTCCCAAATACCCGAGCGAGGAGAAAAACAAGTTCAAAGGGGTACAGGTTCGGGGTTTATTATCAGTAATGACGGTAAAATTATCACCAATGCTCACGTTGTCGAGGGAGCAGATAAGGTGACTGTCACCCTCAAAGATGGTCGCACTATTGATGGTAAAGTCTTAGGTAGTGATCCTTTAACTGATGTGGCAGTGGTACAGGTAGAAACGAGCAATTTACCCACGGTTAAATTAGGTAATTCTGATAGTTTACAGGTGGGAGAATGGGCGATCGCTATCGGTAATCCTTTGGGATTAGATAACACTGTCACCACGGGGATTATTAGTGCCAAGGAACGCAATGGCTCCCAAATTGGTGCTAGTGATAAACGGGTGGATTTCCTGCAAACCGATGCGGCAATTAACCCCGGAAATTCCGGCGGACCTTTGTTAAATGCTCGGGGAGAAGTCATCGGAGTTAACACTGCTATCATTCAGAATGCCCAGGGTTTAGGTTTTGCTATTCCGATTAAAACTGCCCAAAGAATCGCCGAACAATTAATCGCTACGGGTAAGGTGGAACATCCCTATCTCGGTGTTCAAATGGTACAGTTAACCCCGGAGGTAAAAGAACAATTAGCCGATAGTCCTATGGCTGATAATTGGACTATCCCCGATGATTCTGGTGTCTTGTTAGTGCGGGTGATGAGAGATTCTCCTGCCGCAGCAGCGGGATTGCGATCGGGTGATGTGTTAAAGTCTGTAGGTGGTAAGAATGTCACCGATCCCGATGCGGTTCAGGAAATTGTTGCTAACACTCAAATCGGCGATAATTTGCCCATAGAAATTAGCCGGGAAGGACAAAAAATTAATCTGAATATTCAAGTGGGTAGCTTGAATACTGCTAACAGAGCCTAGTCTGGAAGATAAGTGGTAAAAGACCTAAACTTTATAGAGAGCTTGTTAGTAAGCTCTCTATATTTCTGGTTTTACTTTTGGCTCTTGAATCAAATAATTATAGCATTTATCTTGATGGTGAGGTAAGTAGGTAGGCGTTAAAAATTATCAGACACCCCCCTTATCAAGGGGGATCCCCCCGCCTATCGGCACCCCCCTTATCAAGCTATCCCTTATAGGGATCTTTCTTAACAATTTTTGCAGTAAGCACTCCAACCCTTATCCTGACTTGATTTCAGTTTTTTCTTTGTCAGTAAGGGTGTCAACAAGGAATATTACAAATTGTTAACC
>NZ_JASJFB010000424.1:0-6346 GCF_030065455.1 Microcystis sp. M53602_WE12
CCACACCCCACACCCCACACCCCACACCCCACACCCCACTTCCCCACTTCCCCACTTCCCCACTTCCCCACTTCCCCACTTCCCCACACCCTATGGCTATTTGTATTCCCGTTAATTTACCCGATCGCTCCTATAATATTCTGATCGAGAAGGGCAGTTTAGCCAATCTCGGTGCAGAAATGAGCCGGTTAAACTTAGGTAAAAAGGTTTTATTGGTTTCTAATCCCGAAATTTTTGACTATTACGGACATAAAGCCGTTAATTCCCTAGAAAAAGCGGGATTTGCCGTTTTTACTCATCTGATCCCCGCCGGCGAAAATTATAAAACCCTCGATGCGATCGCCCAAGTTTATGATAGCGCCCTCGCTCACCGGCTGGAACGTTCCTCGACTATGGTTGCCCTCGGTGGTGGTGTAATCGGGGATATGACGGGATTTGCGGCAGCCACATGGTTACGGGGCGTTAATTTTGTCCAAGTTCCCACCACCCTGTTAGCGATGGTAGATGCTTCCATCGGGGGTAAAACTGGTGTTAATCATCCCCAGGGCAAAAATCTGATCGGGGCGTTTTATCAACCGAAATTAGTGCTGATCGATCCTGACGTGCTTAAAACCCTACCCGTGCGAGAATTTCGGGCAGGAATGGCAGAAGTGATTAAATACGGTGTAATTTGGGATGCTGAGTTATTTCAACAGTTAGAAGACTCGGACAATTTAGCTAGTTTTTCTCAGATCGATGGCGAGCTATTGCAAACAATTATTACAAAGTCTTGCCAAGCTAAAGCAGATGTGGTAAGCAAAGACGAAAAAGAAGCGGGTTTGCGGGCGATCTTAAACTATGGTCACACGATCGCCCACGGCATTGAAAGTTTAACGGGATATACTAGCGTTAACCACGGGGAAGCGGTGGCCCTGGGGATGGTGGCGGCAGGAGCGATCGCTGTTAAACTGGGAATGTGGACTGCCGGGGAAAATCAACGTCAAACCGATTTAATCGAAAAAGCCGCCTTAGAAACCCATATTCCGCCTTTAAATGCCGATGAGATGGTAAATGCTCTCACTGCCGATAAAAAGGTTAAAGATGGCCAAGTTAGATTTATTTTACCAACGGCAATCGGCCAAGTCACCATTAGCGATCGAGTCACCCCCACCCTGGTGCGCGAGGTGTTATCACCAACCGAATCCAGGCAGTAAAAGCTTTTTCAATTGTTGCATCGCTTGTTGCGTAACATCCCGGTATTTTAAATCTCCCACGAGAATACGTCCCATCAGTTGACCGGCGATCGGGCGTTTAACGGCGACATTGTAGGCGATTTGGGTAAATTGATAGAATAAACCGGCTAATTTGGCCGCTAAAGCCATATCTTCCCCCCATTCTTCCCGAATTATCCGACTATAGCTCGCTAAAGCCCGATTATCTCCGGCTAAAGCTCGATTGATCGCCTCGGCTGCCTTAACTCCCGTCAAAATTGCCGGACGGATACCCTCACCGATGAGAGGATCGAGAATACCCGCCGCTTCTCCTGTAATTAGGGCATTTTGGGCGTGTAGCGGTTGATTTCCGTTCCAAAGGGCTAAAGCATACTCACTATAGCGATAATCCTCTAAATTCCAGCCCTTTTGACGGGCATAATTTAACAGTTGTTTTTTCAGATACTCGGATTTGATGCTGCCCTTAAAACAAGCACCGCTAATTGTGTAACCATTAGACTTGGGAAAAGCCCAGATATAACCATTTTTTAGGGAACCAAAATCAAAAAAAGCTTTTTGGGGTGGAATAGTCGCTTCTGCGTTAGTAATTTCGAGAGTAGCCCCGATCGCTTGGTTTTTCGCCGGTAATCCCAACCAGCGACTGGTATTACCCTTAACACCATCGGCAGCAATCAGATATTTACCTGAAAATGTTCCTTGGGATGTGGTAACTTGCCAGTGATCTTGGACGAATTTGATCTGGGTAACTTCGCTGTTATCTTGGATGGTTGCCCCGACTGCGATCGCCTGTTGACCTAAAAAATCATCGAAACGATCCCTTTGTACCATCCACATTGGTTCTAGCATATTTAACTTAGTGGTGGCGGCATCCCCCTGTTTCCAAGTAAACTCCACTTGGGTGACGGTATTCTCAATCACGGGGGTAAAATCAAAATCAAACCACTGCTTAATTGCTGGGGATACACCACCACCACAGGGTTTATAACGGGGTAATTTCGCTTTATCGAGGATCAGGATCGATCGCCCCTTTTTAGCTAGATGATAACCCGCCGTCGCTCCTGCTGGTCCCGCACCGATGATAATACAGTCAAACATTTGTACTAATTGAAGTCGTTGAACAAATTTATAGACAATTTACGCTATTTTGTCCAACTTGTGTTGAGTCTGGTGACGCTCAGAGGGGATTCTGTCATTGTTGAGCTTGCCTCTCTAGTTTCTAGCTGATTTATCCCCCCATGTCCAAGAGAGCCTAATCTCTGGCTTTTTTGACTAACTAATTGATCAATTATCTTCACCTGATCAATCGTATAATAAAAAAAACTATAACGGCTCGATTATATCATGAAAATTGTTTCTATTAAAATAAAAAACTATCGTATGTTTAAAAATATACACATAAGAGATATTCCCCCTTTTTGCGTGATTATTGGAGCTAACGGCACGGGAAAATCTACTCTATTTGATATTTTTGGGTTTCTGCGAGATGCCCTTAAAAACAACATTCGCCAAGCTTTACAAATTCGCGGCGGTTATAGAGAAATTATCACTAGAGGTCAAGAACAGGAAGATATTGAAATCGAGCTGCAATTTCGCATGAAAATCTTAGATACAGAACGTCTGGTTACTTATATACTTATAATTGGACAAAACAATAATCGTCCCGTTATCAAACGCGAAATACTTCGCTATAAACGGGGTGAACACGGTAAACCTTTTCATTTTTTAGATTTTCAACTTGGTCAAGGATATGCTATCACCAACGAAGAAGATTTTAGTAAACCGGATAAAGAACTCGATCGAGAAGAACAACAGCTAGAATCTAACGATATACTAGCAATCAAAGGATTAGGACAATTTCAACGTTTTAAAGCCGCTACAGCCTTTCGTTCTCTGATTGAAAATTGGCACGTTTCTGACTTTCATATTAGCGAAGCTAGAGGAAGTAAAGAAATATCTTATGCTGAACACTTATCCCCTACTGGCGACAATATAGCTACAGTTGCTCAATATATTTATCAACAATATCCCAAAATTTTTCAGCAAATTCTCGAAAAAATGAAACAACGAGTTCCGGGTATTTCCTCTGTGGAAGCCAAAGAAACCGAAGACGGTCGCTTGATTTTACGTTTTCAAGATCAGGCCTTTAAAGACCCTTTTATTGATCGCTATGTTTCTGACGGAACTATGAAAATGTTCGCTTATTTAATATTACTATTCGATCCCAATCCTCATCCCCTACTCTGTGTCGAAGAACCAGAAAACCAACTTTATCCTACTTTATTAAAAGAACTAGCCGAAGAATTCGCCCACTATAGTGATCGGGGGGGTCAGGTATTTGTTTCTAGCCACTCCCCCGATTTTATCAATGCGGTTCCACTAGCTAGTATTTTCTGGCTAATTAAATGCCAAGGTATCACCAAAATCCATAGGGCTGCCGATAGCGAAATCCTCAAAAACTTAGTAGCGGCAGGCGATTTACCCGGCTATCTTTGGAATCAAGGCTGGTTTGAAGGAGTAGCACCCTAATGAACTATGATATCGTATTTTTGCTAGAAGAGTCATCTATAAAAAATGTGTTAGAAGAACTTTTGCCTAAGCTTATTCCCCCAGAAATCAGCTATAAATGTATTAGTCATCAAGGTAAACAAGACCTAGCAAAATCTATTCCTAGAAAACTCAAAGCTTTCAATAAATCTAGTCCCAATACCAAACTTATTATTGTTCACGATCAGGATTCCCACGACTGTCAAAAACTCAAAAAAGACCTAGGGGAAATTTGTCAAAATGCCAGTGATGCTCAAGTCTTAATTCGGATTATTTGCCATGAATTAGAATCTTGGTTTCTGGGAGATTTAGCAGCGGTGGCCAAGGCGTATAATTTAAATAGTCTCGGTCAAAAACAAAATAAAAGTAAATACAGAGAACCGGACCTGCTTAACTCGGCCAAACAAGAATTAACAAAGCTAGTGAAAGAGTATTATGCAGGAACCCACTCTAAACAGATTGCCCCCCATCTTTCCCTAACTGAAAATAAATCCCGTAGTTTTCAAACTTTTATTCAAGGTATCAAAAATGTTGTGGAAATAATACAACACCCCAATCCGAACCCGAACTAGAATAGACCTCGACCTAATATAATTAAGTAGCTGGTTATAATTAAATTAAAAATGGATTTTAGCTTCGATCCCCCCTAGCCCCCCTTGATAAGGGGGGAAGCCGAAGGCGGGGGGATCCCCCTTGATAAGGGGGGAAGCCGAAGGCGGGGGGATCCCCCTTGATAAGGGGGGTGCCGATCCCCCCTTAGTCCCCCCTTAATTCCCCCTTAATAAGGGGGGCATCTGATCATTTTTAACGCCTACCTACTTAAAAGCTTGTAAGCTCCTAACTAGAGTTGGCTGAAAAAATCTAAAAATCTTGTTGGATAATATCTTTAGGCTTTTTTAAAATCAAAAAGTGCCGGCCCAGGGAGTGAGCGGGGGGAAGATTTAGGCATTTTTGCGCCCAAAAATATTCCCCCCGGCAGAACCGAGGGGAAAGTGGAGAAAAACTGCTAATCTAGCAGTTTAAGGCTAAGTCTTGGGATTCTTTTTTCAAGAGATTAACGAGGGTTTCGTCACCATTCTCTTGAGCGATTTGTAAACGACGTTCCAGACGAAGACGAATATTGTTCAGATGGATGCTAGAAAGGGTTTCCTCTTGGACAACAACAGGGGGTTTGACAACAGGCAACGGACAAGTGCTTGGGATGACTTGTCCGGCAAGATGAGGACGGGTGCTGTAGGCAACTCCACGATACTGACGATGCAGTTTCGGTTCTAATTGGAGCATATGGCGAGGATAATGGTGATTCCAGTCTTGACCTCGGTATTTACCCCCGATATCTCCGGTCTTCATCTCCAAGGGGAGAGAATCCCTTTCGTACTTAACTCCTCGATAGGCTAACGTCATATCACCGACTCCCTGCAATGCTTTAAATTGACTTTAATCTCTCTTGTCGTCCCTATTTAGGGACAGCAAGCTAGAAGATTTTATTTCTTATTCTGTATCTATTTTTACATTTTGTTAGGGAAATTGAAAAAACTTTATAAAAATTTAATATTTTCTAGCTGGCGATAGTATCCTTTTCTGGCTGAGTTTGGTTGCCCACCAAAGGAGCCTCTAGGGATTTGAGGATTAATTTTGGTTGCTCGTCCTCATCAATGAGACGAATTTGAATTTGCGGGCCGGAGGCGGCTAAACGAACCACCATACCATCAACGACGACGGTTTTCTCGACCGGTTTGCCATTGAGAAACGTCCCATTTGCCCCTAAATTTTCCAATTCCCAATCATCGTGGTCATTATTATGGCGGATTTCTAAGTGCCGCCTCGAAACCACAGCACTATAGAGAACTACATGATTATCCAGCGCCCTGCCGATGAGAATGGTTGATTGATCATTGTCAAACTGCCAATGTTGTAGGGGCGTGGCCTGACTGGGGTGTAAAAGAGTTAAAGTGATCACGGTGACTATTGGCGGCAAGATAGAGGCGGTGGACAGGGTAAATTTTATTTGTTGTCAAGATTCGTCCTGGCCATTAAGTCTTCAGTCCTAGCAATGAATATCTCTAGTTAATTGACTCAGCCTTTTCTTTCCATTGTCTCATACTTTCCTCTTCCCTCGGAACCGACCTCCCCCAGAAAATCTAGCCGCTTCGCCCTAGTATTAATAAAACTGATGGGGTATGATTTCCACATTTTGAGCAATTTTTAACCTCTTCAGGGATAAGATAGTGCTGGTGTCACCTAAACATTGATCTATGAGCGGCTTTATTATCAAAATAATCTTGATATCGGCTTTGATTTCCCTGGGAATTAAATATCTTGCCCCTTTATTATCGATCGCTCCCAGTCCTCTTAACACTTTAATTCTGGTTTTTACTCCTTTTCTGCTCACGGTTTTTGCCCTCTGGAGACGGACAATAACTGATTAGGAATTTTTCTCCTTACTCATCTTGACATCCTCGCCGCCGTAAACGGACGGTGATTCCCAAACCTCACGATTTAGGTTTCTGCTTCTTTCCCTTGCGGGGTTCCGCACCTGCCGCCCCAGATTTACTCTGTTCTGGTCTTATGGTCGCTCTACAGACTGACAC
>NZ_JASJFB010000834.1:0-5093 GCF_030065455.1 Microcystis sp. M53602_WE12
TTAAAGCTGGACGTAGTTTTCCTGATTTCAAGTCTGCTTGAGGAAAACGAATTAGAACAATATCACCTGGTTTCATGGTTGATAAATTTCTTGAGCATCTGCTAGGGAATATTCAATTTCATCTTCTTCTTTGAAAAATTGCTCTAATGAAAATTTTTGCCAGTCTTCATCTTGCCAATTAGTATATTCTGAAATGTTGTTTAGCTCAGGGGAAATTAATCGGGTAAAGTTGGCAATTTTTTCAACAATGTCATCAGGTAATCGGTCAATCTGTTGGTGAAGTTCTTCACGAATTGTAGCAGACATAAGTTAAATTATTTGATTAAGGTGTAGAATTGATGGTATTAATTATAACTCAGATATTGGGTGGTAATTTGGGAAAAAGGTAATGTTGGGTTTCGTCACCTCAACCCAATCTACAAGATCGCCCCTCCTCCTCAAAATCGCCCCTCCCCATCATCAAAAAAACGATCGCCCCTCCTCCTCCTCAAAAAGTGATCGCCTCTCCTCATTCCCCAAAAAAAGATCACCCCTCCTCATCACAAAAAGTGATCGCTACTTTCTTCTTCACCTCCCAAAAGTGATCGCACTACAAGATCGGTGATCGTACTAAATATTTATACCCAATTCATAGGATTTTTTGTAAATACGATTGGTCTCTTCCTTGATCGCTTTAAATTTTTGGTAGAAGGCTGAGAAGTTTAATTCTTTTTTGGAGAGGTCATAAAAAATCATCATTTCGATGTTGAGCATCTGACTATCGGTATCGATTTTTAAGCTTCTAAAGCCTATCGCTCGGTTACGATGTCTTTCTGGTTCTATTAAATCATTAACAGCATCTACTAAAGGTCCGCCAGCAGTAAATATCCCCACTAATCCTGTTAAGGCTCCAATGAGAAAGCTTCTTCTGCTTAGAGGGCTATTGCTGTTTTCATTCCTAGGGTTTCGAGCACACCATAAAGCAGAAAATAGTGTTATTGTCAATCCTACTAAGATTCTCCAAAAACGATATTGTCTTTTGTTCTTGCTTGCTATCCTTGCTTCTTTTTCACAAATAATAGAAAGATTAGCTAGGCTTTCCCACTGCTGGGCTAGATCTTGTAGTAATTCATGTCTCCAGTTATCTTGATCTACTAACTCTGGGAATAATGATTTTTCAAATATAATTGGGGATAGTTCTTTTTTTTGCTTATCTTCTTTAACATAATGGTCTTGTTTAACTTTATCTATAGCTTTATTTAGGTCAATTCTACGAGCAGTTATTTGCTCTTTAAACTTGGCAAAACTAAAATTATTTTGGTTATTTTGTTGAGTTATATTAGTTGTCATACATTCGTAAAAAGTCATGAAATATGATCGCCAATTTTATTAGCCAGAAAAAAGGCAATATTGTATTGTATCACCTCAACCCAAGCAACAAATCGGCGATTCAGCCATATTCTCAATAGGACTATTTCAGTAACTCGATTTCCCCTGGTCGCCAAGTCTTATCAAACCAAGGCTCAAGCGGGCCATAAAGTCGAAGAATCGTATTCCAACCCGTGCCCGGATTTGTCTGCACCCAGTTATTCTCCTTACCCGCAGGCGGTTTCGGCCCGAAATAGATATCCACAGAGCCATCGGCATTAACCAAAAGTCCCTTTGTCTGACTACCGACACTAGGAAACTGTTGATCCGTCTGAATCATCGATCGCGTCTGGTTACTGTCAAGAATCACTGACCAGAATAGTAGCACGCGAGGATGTGTTAGCGTAACGTAGAATAATTACAAATTCATCATGATTAAAAGCAAAAAAGCGCGTTAAGTAACTATTTTTTAAGTCAAGAGGGCAATTAGCGATCGCCACTCCTGATCAAAAAGCGATCACACCATGAGAAGAAAACCTGATCGCACTAAAGTCCAAAATAATCGCAAATCAGATAATTATTGTTAAAAAAACAATTTGGTCCGTTACATTTCATTAGCGTACCCTACAGGATCACCGACTATACTAACCGGTTGCTTGTCGAGGGCAATTTCAAATAAAAATTCAGGGGCAAAGTCTGCTCCGTTTGGCCATTCTATTGTCCGACTATTTACATATACTTTTTGAAATAAACTTTTATCTTTTAAGGGTTCAAAGATTTCTCCATACAATTCTTGTTCTAAATCTACAATCCCTTCTATTCCATTATTAATGGTTAGCTTTAATTGATACTTATCCAGATATTCCACACAGATAACATGAAGAAATAGCTCCTTTTTAGGGAAGGGGATCGATTCTGTTAAGAGGTTTTCTTTGACGCGCATTTTCCCAGTTCTCCAATAGTTCAGATTGGTGTAGATCAAGCCACTCCCATACTAAATTTAGTCCTCTTTTGGGCATTTGACCACAAACTTCACCTGTGTTAATCATTATAACCGCTTCATAATCTTGATACTCGGCATGGATAGGAGGCGGATTGTGATCGTTATAGTTCATGGTGATTTTTATTCCATAGAAGCTTGATAGAGTGGGCATGAGTAAGAATAGTAATAAAGGTTGCTTTCTAAAAGTTTGCCCCCTATTGTAAGCGATCGCCCTTGGCGTTCCTATCCCAAGCAATGACAATTTTAAAGTTTAATCAACAAGATAACAGCGATTACATTGAGCCTAGTCATAATGAAATTCACAACTAATAATAATAATTTTTGTCTCTGTTGGTTCCCCAATCCAATACATCTGTCTGTCTTTGTCCCAGTTGTTTGGCCGTTTCTTCTAACCAAGCAAGATAGTCTTGTTCGTATAAGTCTTTAGCGCTGGTCAGGTATTAGGTTTTTATTTTCTTGACGCTTATCTAACCTAAAAAAAGAGGGTTTGCAGGCAGGCAAGGATTCCCATTCTATATATAAGTATATGTCAAGGGCGGGGATTTGTCAAGGGTTTTGACAGTAGAAAGGGAGAAACTTTTTAACAATACACTTGTTCTAACATAGCGGTAGTGAGAGATTTTTGGCCGTGATAATAGAGACGACGATTGAGACAACCGATCGATTTAACATAGGTAGATAGGGTTCCCAGATCATGGGAAATAATTAAAATAGTTATCCACTCATTCAATTCTTGCAACAGGGAAAAAATACTAGCACGCATTTGGGGATCGACACTGGCAGTGGGTTCATCTAAAATCAAGAGACGGGGTTCTACCGCTAAAGCGCGAGCGATATAAACCCGTTGGCGCTGTCCTCCCGAAAGTTCGGCAATCGACCTTTTTTTCAACGCTAACATTCCCACACTATCTAAAGCTTTATCTACCCTTACCTCATCTTTTTTACTATAGCCTTGCCAGAGTTTTTTGCTGCTCAATCTCCCCATTTTCACCACCTCACCCACAGTGATGGGAAATGAGCGATCGCATTCGACAAACTGCGGCACATAACCGACTAATTCCCGACCTTTTTGGACACTTTGCCCCAAAATACTGACTTCTCCCCGCCAAGGTTTAATTAATCCCAGTAAAACCTTAAGGAGGGTAGTTTTTCCTCCTCCATTCGGGCCGATAATTCCCAGAAAATCCAATTCTTCAATGGTTAAATTAATATCTTCGAGGATGGGTTCCTGTTCGTAGCCGGCCCAGAGATTACTAATGGTAATGATCGTTGACATATACAAACAATTACTGATTTAAAACTGTGGCCATTTTTTGGGAAACTTGTCGCAGGTTTTCACTCCAATTTTGAGCAAAGGCACTGATAAGGATTACCTGTCCCCCAATTTCCCTAGCAATAGTTTCGGCACTTTTCTGACTAAATTCCGGTTGAGCAAAAATAACTTTAATATTCTCTTTTTTTGCCTGTTTGATTAGTTGACTTAACTGGGCAGCACTGGGTTCATTGCCTTCGATTTCGATCGCAATCATCTCTAAACCGTAATCTTGGGCAAAATAGCCCCATTCGGGATGAAAAACCATAAATTTTTGGTTTTTGACCCCTGCCAAGTTTTGCCGAATTTCTTGATCTAATGCGTCTAATTCCTGACTGAATTTTTCCAAGTTAGCCCGATAGATAGCTTCCTGACCGGGATCGAGTTGTGCTAGGGTTTGATAAATAGTCTTTGCTTGTGCTTTGACTCGTTTTGGTGATAACCAAATATGGGGATCTAGGGTGTTTTTTCCAGCTTGATGTTTTTCTTCCTTGCTGTGATCATGATCGTGATCATGATCGTGATTATGTTCTGCTGTCAAAGGGATTTTATCTACCCCTTGACTGGTATCGATGATTAACATCTGTTGGTTAACACTGTTTAAGCGATCTTTCCAGGCATCTTCTAAGGATACACCGATTTTAAAGTAGGCTTGCGATTGGGCTGTGGTTTTTAATTGTTCGGGTTTTGGTTCATAGGTGTGGGGATCTGTCCCGGGTTGAATCATGGCATTAACACTAACTCTATCACCGCCGATGCGTTTGACGAAATATTCCTGCGGTACGATACTCACTGTCACCTGTAAGGGTGTCTTTGCTTCCTCTTCCTTGACCGAGGGACCACTACAAGCTGTTAAGCTGGCTATAGTCAGGGTTAAAGCGATCGCTGTTAACTGGAAATTTTTACCCATCGGATTAACTGAGTCTGATTATGATTCTGATCTTATCACAGTCGGTGAGAATCGTTATCATTCTGAAAATATTTTGGTATAGATGTACTGGTTTTTCGTCCTTCGATCTTTCGCTCCCAATTAAAAAATTTTCTCTTGCTAACTAACGCTTGACATGATATTATATAGATAATGGAAAATCCGTGCGCCTGCGACCCCCCTCTGGTCAAGTCAAATAAAGCCCAAAAAAATTAACCCCAAAAAGTAGTGGGTGAACTGAAAACTGATAACTAATACTTGCTAAGACTGCACCGAAGTTGGGAGCAGGGATAGGAAGCCTGAGCATTTGTACTAAAACTCCCAAGAGGCAGTTTCAATTCAGTAGAGCTTAACTCTGCCGACAATTTTCTCCCCTTGACTATCGGTTAATTTTTTTTCCCAAAAAGCTTGACAAAACCCCACGACTTGACAGATAATTTCTTACATAATGGAAAATCCGTGCGCCTGCGACCCCCCTCTGGTCAAGTCAAATAAAGCCCAAA
>NZ_JASJFB010000649.1:0-1006 GCF_030065455.1 Microcystis sp. M53602_WE12
AGGTTTTTGTTGTTCATATCTTCCTTGATTCAATCGATAAATTTCTAATTCTCCGGTTTTTGGCTGAAATATTCCATAGATAGGTACTTGTAAGATTTGCTCGTAAAAATACCATTTTCCATAGGGATAGTGAGGGTTGATGGAATATTCACCCCCTTCGGTTTCCGAGATAAACTCTAGGACAATGGTAGGAATTTCTCCTTCAAGATGGGGAGTATAACTGCGCCGAATTTTTCCGCTAGGAATCGGTTTTACCGAGGGAATATAAACCCAATCAGGTGCTTTGACAACTGTTTGAGTTTTAACGGTAGCACATAAGCCAAAATTAGCAGCAATTAGCATCGATTCCAGAATTAATCCTGCTAATTCTAGGGATTCGCGTAAAGCGGCTGCTAAGAGGGGTTGCAGGTTATTGTCCACAGGTTCGTCAGGTAGAATAAAATCATCTGGCAGTTTTTCCCAGGTAATAGTTGGTAGGGGGTTTGACTGAAGTAGTTGCATGGCTGTCATAAGTAATTTCACTAATTCAAATATCTAAAATGGGCTATAGATTTTCAGGATTGACTCCCAACTCTTTTAACTTTTGCACCAAACGTTGGCGAGAAATTCGTTCTTGCTCAAGTTCTAACTCAGCTTGTTCGGCTCGTTGACGCTCTTGCGCGGCTCGTTGCTTTTCCTGTTCTGCCCTTAGTTTTTCCTGCTCGGCTCGTTGCCTTTCTTGCTCTACTAACTCACTCCCCCATAATAGCAAATTTCCCGACTTATCCCACCAGCGCAACCAATTAGTAGTAAATTCAGCTTTGCTTCCTTGCCAGATACCGATAAACAAATTAAGTTCTTTTATCCAGTAACGATTGTTTTCATCAGGTTTTTGTTGTTCATATCTTCCTTGATTCAATCGATAAATTTCTAATTCTCCGGTTTTTGGCTGAAATATTCCATAGATAGGTACTTGTAAGATTTGCTCGTAAAAATACCATTTTCCATAGGGATAGTGAGGGTTGAT
>NZ_JASJFB010000553.1:0-15862 GCF_030065455.1 Microcystis sp. M53602_WE12
ACAGTACATGGTTTTTTAACTGTGGTATGCGACGGTGGTGGAAGCAGAAACTTAAATCGTGAGGTTTAGGAATCGCCGCACTTTTAGGGCGGCGAGGATGTCAACCTTGATTACACCCCTATTGATCTTTGTATTTCAGGTTCCCGCTACCACCGCAGTGGGTTCCGATGTGGTAGCGGCCGGGTTGATGAAAGTGGTCGGCACCGTTCGTCACTGGCAACAGCAAACGATCGAGTTAGAGGTGGTAAAATGGCTGGTAATTGGCAGTGTACCCGGTTCTCTGTTAGGATTAGTCGGTTTTTGCTATTTTCAGCAGAATAGCTCTCTCAATCTCGATCAATGGCTGCCCCATGTCATCGGTCTTGTCTTGATGATCGTGACTGTCCTAGCGGCCCTAGAACTACTAATCTCCTTGTTTTTTCCCGATTTGTCCCCTTGGTCCTGGCCAAAATTAGATTTAACCACTCGATCGGGTCAGATAAAAACAACGATATTGGGGGCAGTTTTAGGCTATTTAGTCGGTTTAACCAGTATTTCCAGTGGTTCCTTATTTGCATTGGTCTTGATGACCTTTTTTCAGCTTGATTCTCGCAAATTAGTCGGTACAGATCTATCGCAAGCGTCCATCCTCTTAACCTGTACTTCCATTGGTCATCTGGGATTAGGAACGGTAGATTGGAATCTGGTACTTCCTATCTGGTTGGGTGGAATACCGGGGGTAGTAGTGGGAGCAAGATTATCGGAATATTTCCCCAAAAATGCCCTAAAAATACTGCTTTATACTATTCTGGTCACGGTCAGTTGGCGCTTACTCCAACCAACCTAATCCCCAGAGTTCACTCGAAGGTCATCATACTACCCATCAACAGATCGGGACTGGTGGCGACAAAATAGATAATTCCCGCACCGAGAATAACGATCGCTAAACTAAATAGTAGCACCCATCGATCGGCTGGTTCGTAGGTATCTTCATCTATATCTCGTCTGACTGTAAAATAATGGGCCGTGGTCAAAAATACGGTCAATAAACCCACTAAAGCAAACATTAAGCCCAATTTCCAGCCGTAACCGGGCCGGGGAACCAGAGGAGGATGAAAGGCCCGTAAGCGCAGGATAACCATACCAAAACCCATTAATGCGATCGCCGTTCGCATCCAAGACAGATAGGTGCGTTCATTGGCCAGATGATCGCGGACTCGATTGGGATTGACTTTTTTCGGTTTAATGCTGGTCTTGCTTTCCGTCACTGGTGATTTGAGAAAAAATAACATGATCGAGATGACTAGGGGTCGGTTTCAAGTTGATCGCTTGAAAAGATGATGTTATTCTATGACACTTGAGTTATAGATGGTATGGAAAAAATCTAAAATCTCTTTTTAGATGTATTTGTATTGAATCAAAAATTAAATAGGGTTTGCTGAATAAATCTAAAAACATTGTTCGATAAGACTTTTAGACCTTTTTGAAATCCAAAAGTACTGGCCATTGGAGTGATCGGGGGGAAAATCCCTGGACTTTTTCCCTGAAAATGGGTAAAACCCTACACCCTACACCCTACACCCTACACCCTACACCCTGCCCCCAGGAAAAACTTTTTGCCGCAAACCCTAAATAGATTCTGCTTGCTGCTGGAGAAGCGCCCATCCATAGCTTAAGGATAAGGCCAAGAAAGCCAGGGGAAGACTTTCCTTGATCATAAACACACCCAAACCGATCAGCACACAGGGGACAAAGTGGCTACCGTGACTGCTAATTAAATTAGCGATCGCCGGTAATTGAGTTAACTGATGAGCAGTAAAACACCAAACACCCACCAAGATCAGAAAAACGCTGACGATAGTGACTAAATTTGGCCAAGTATTACTAGCGAACAGCGGCAGATAAATGCCGATATTATCACTGCCATTGGCGATGGTAATTGCCGCCACAGAGCAGGTTTGAGGGGAAAACCAGGCCAGCAAAGGAGAAGACGGTGCTGATTCTACAGCCATCTCCACATTATTATCCGTCTCGGTTTCTTCTCGCTGCCAGAGACTCCGAATCCCGAAAATCACGGGTAACAGACCGAGAAAACGAATCCACTGAGCCGGAATTAAGAAACTCCCGAAAAAGCCAGTTAAACTCGCCAAAATCAGCAGGATAAAGCCTAAATACTGACCGATAACGATATGACGACGGCGAAAAAGTTTATTGACCTGGGTAAAAAGAATCGTCAAAATCAGGATGTCATCGAGATTAGTGGCAATAAAGGCCGCTATTGCTGTGGATATGGCAGTAATCATGGTAGTCATAGGATTTTTTTCCTTAATCGGGTCTTCTGATCTCGATCGCCCTACTTCTACTCTAGAAAGAGCCATTAATAAAATCAAATATTCTTTCTTGTTGATTTAATAAATTAAAATGATGGAAAGACCAATAGAGACGGAAAACCCCTTGCCATGGCCAGAATGACCCTAGATCAACTGGAAATCTTTCTAGCGACTGCTGAACATCTCCACTTCACCAAAGCAGCAGAAGCTTTATATATCACCCAACCGGCCGTCAGTGCCGCCATTGCCTCCCTAGAAAATGAATACGGGGTGAAATTATTCCACCGCGTCGGTCGTCACATCGAGATCACGGAAACAGGACGTTTACTGCAATTAGAAGCGCAACGCATTCTCACCCAGGTAACTTTGACAGAAAGGGGATTGGCGGAATTCAACGACTTGCAACGGGGAGAACTACAATTAGGGTCGAGTTTGACTATTGGTAACTATTGGCTGCCGGCAAAAATTAGCGATTTTCAGGAGCGCTATCCGGCAATTAAGATCAATTGCACCCTAGCTAATACGGAAGAAATCTGTCTGGGTACGGCTAACGGACGTTTTGACCTAGCATTAATCGAGGGAGAAGTCAAGAGTGATTTAACACATTGTTTAGAACAGGAGATCGTCGGCAGCGATCGCCTATTAATTATTGTCGGACGTTCTCATCCTTGGTATAAAAGAGAAGCGATCGAATTGCCGGAATTAGTGGAAACCCCTTGGGTAATGCGAGAATCGGGATCGGGAACTCAACAAAGATTCGAGGAAGCGTTACAGAATTGGGGCATCGATTTACGGACATTAAAGGTAACTTTGCTGTTAAATACGGGAGAAATGGTGAAAGCAATCATCGAGAATAGTTCGGCAGCTGCCGGGATTTCCGAATTGATGGTTCAAAAGGAATTAGAATTAGGCACATTGCGATCGATTCGAGTCATCGATACTTCCGGTTTATACCCTCGCTATCTCGAATTTATGCGCCCTTTTTTAAAAATAAAACACCGTCAGCGCTTTCAACCCCGCGTCTGTCAAGTTTTCGAGCAGATGTTGTAATCTGATAGAAGTCACCGAAAATTAACCCCTTTCCTTCTAGTCCTTATTAAAGGTTTTTGAAGATTTCTATTCTTTTTTCACTCTCTCCCTTCAATAATTTTAATTTCTTCCTCGCTTAATCCATAGAGTTTATAAACAATTAGATCGATTAATTCATCGGTGGCGCTTAATTGTTGTTTTAGGGGTAAAAGTTTATCTAGACTGGTTTGATATTCTTTTTCTAGGGTTTCCTGTATTTGACGATCTAGCAAGTTAACGCTAATTTTCTTTTTGTTCTTTTTCAGTATCTCCCACAGCTGATCGCAGCTAAGATGAGGTTCGCTTTTTTGGTAGTCACCGAGATAGTTTTGGATTTTTGATTTGTTGGTTAAATTATCGATCGCACTACCGATTATTCTCTCTAAATATCTCAAAAAGCTTTTGATTTCTTTTTGTTTTTCCCGATTTATCTCGATCATCTGTTCTGCTAAGTAGGCCAGAATATCATGGACTATATCGGTTTCCTCTCTCCTAATATGTTCCTCGATTTCTTTTAATATCTCTTGCTTTTCTTGATAACTTTTGATAAGTTTCTCTAAACTCTGTTGACGGCGATCGCTTTTGGTGTTAAAAGATATTTTTCGGATCGGTATTTTTTCTAAATAGCTTTTATTCATGTCATCAACTAAATAGTCTTCACACCAAAAATTAAGTAATTTAGAGCTTAATAAGGTAGATGCGAAAAGCAAGTTATCTTTTTGGTTAGAGGATGAAATAATAATTTGAAGCGTTTTCATACCCGCAGAGTTATCTCTAGGATCAAAACTACAAACTATTCTCTGTTTCCAGCGTAGCTTTTGAATACGAATACACCATATTTTGGGACATGAATAAAATTTTTGCATCTTAATAGGGGTTAATTCGCTAGATTTAATTAATACCCCGTCATTAATTTCATACCGATTAATATCTTCTGGAATGACTATCATGAAATTACCCTTTGGATCAGGGGTTAATTTTTGTTTACTTCCTTCTTCTCCTCTAGAGATTATAAATTTCAAAGAGCTATTTCTTAATGTCTCTGAGTTATTTTCTATTTTTTGAATAATACTTTGTTCACATCTAGAGGCATTATAACCGATAATATGATCCTGTTTTCTTGCCCATTGTAATTGTGCCGATTTGGTATTCTGCGACCATTCTTGAAGACCAAATTTTTCTAATCTTTCTTCCACCGAGACGATAAATCTACTAATTTTTTTATGTTGAATACGGTGATATTTAGATGGTTGTTGATGTGTGACTATTAAAATTAAACACCATGTATCTCTGACCTCTTTAAATACTGGTCCCGTTTCAATTAATTCTTCAATTGTACTTTCAAAAATTAAATGTTTTCGCAATTCTCTTAAATCTTCTTTGCGAAGTAAAGTATCAGGGATAATATGACCACATCTACCATTTTGATTAGTTCTAATCATTGATGCTTGAGTAAATAGTGCATAGGAATCAAGGTTATTTAAGCTATTAATTTTAAAATAATTTTGCAAGAATTTCTTTTCTTCTTTACTAATAGTACAACCCCAAGGAGGATTACCGATTACTGCATCAAAACCGGGGTTATCCTTCCAAGAAGCGGAATCAAGATCGATAAAAACTTCGGGAAATTCCAGATCCCAATGAAAAAAGCGCTTACTTTTATATAAACTAGCTGCCTGGTCTAAAATTCCTTGATCTGAACGGGGTAACTTATCCCAATTAATTGCCGATATATTACCACCGTAGCGCTGCAGAAACTCGATAGCAGTTTTAACCCCAAAAAAGCGAGAAAGGAAAACATCTAATAAACGCTTGTAGGGTTTAGCTTGACTATCAAAATCACGGAATAACTGTTCGCTTGCTTCCACTTCAGCAAAAGTCGCATCGCTGAGGGTACTAATTCCCCGCATAATTTCTGCTGCCCGAAGTAACCCAACAAAAGGGCCAGTTAAAAGAGTTAATTGACCACCTTCCTCCTCGATCATAGCGGCTTCTGCATCCTTGGCGGTAGTTCCGATCAGAGAATTACCACAACGTAAATGATGATCCAAAAAACTCAAAGGTGCGCCCACTGTGAAAGAATGTAACCAGAGACTAACTTTGGCCAATTCTACGGCCATCGGATTGATATCCACCCCATAAATACAGCGCTTCATCACCACTCTCTGTAATAATTGCGTGGGTTCAAGGGTGGGAGAATCGAGAATAATTCCCTGTTGTCGGAGATTGTCGATAATGTTTTGTCGGGTGGTTTCCAACATGGTTAAAACGGGATTATCTTCGGGATAAAGATTGAGAATCTGGATTAACTCATCGGTGAGATAGTCCACTGCTTCTACTAAAAAATGTCCGCTTCCCATGGCGGGGTCACAGAGTTTAAGATCAAGTAAGGTGGTGATCGCTTTTTTTTCTAAGCGTTGTAGCTCTTTTTCTAATCCCTGCTGACTGAGATTTCCTAAACGTCTATCGCTGCTTTCTTGTCTTCGGGTGGCGATTTCTGTCATCACATCCCCGAACTGTCGCGCTCTTTGCTCTAAAATTGGTTTGAGGGTATGACTGACAATATATTTAACAATGTAATCGGGAGTGTAATAGGAACCGGTGGCTTTTCTTTCTCCCCGATCATTTTCCAGATGCACCGATTCCCCCTCAATCACGATGCGATATTCCAGTAATCCCTCGTAAATTGATCCTAACTGTCGCACACCTAAAAAACTATAGTCGATCGGCTGTCCCTCAAAACGTGCTAACTTGTCTAGGATGGGCGCTAAAACCGCATCGGATAACTTATATTGACCGAGAAAACAATTCACCCGGCCTTCTTCCATGTCAAATAAACCCCCGTTGTAACGAGGTACGGCTAAATTAGCATCCCCTCGATCGACAATGCGAAATAAACTGAGGAGAGCATCGTATATTCCCGTCGAGGTGCCACTAAAGACCTGCTGACGATCGATTTTAACGGCAATTTCTCGCGTCTTTTGCAATAAGCTGTAATCGCGATAGTCTCCCCTCACCGGCAGCAAGTCCCGCGCTTCTGCGTAGAGCAGAAATAATAATTTATACAGCAGGGATAAACTCGCCTCATACAATAAATCTGGCTGTATGTCTGTATTTAATGATACAAAACCTTGAGAAATATCGGGAAAAATGCGATCGAAGACTAACTCTTTTAACTCGCTACCCACTCTGGTGGCATAGGTGGTACTCCCCTCCCGGACCCGTTCAAGGAAATTCTGACCGTGAATATCCTTAATAAAAGCCTCTTGACGGAAAAATAACCAGAAATACGGAAATTTTTGCCGGTCTCCCCCTTCTAATAGTTCCATCAAGTCCACTAGATAAAATTCCGTGGCTGTGGAGGACGCTTGACGGTAATATAAGCGCCATTCTCGACCATTGGTGAGAATACCCCAATCTACTCCCGTCCCCGTGAGATAATTGGTGATCTGAAAGGAAGGATTACTATTTTTCCAGATATCTCGCTGATCATTCTTAGAAACGTCACTAAGAGAACGTTGCCAGTATTTGGCCTCAGCGATCGCTAAAACTTGACTATAAAAGGCTCTTTCATTATTCTGGAGAGCATAGGCTTGATAACGGTCATTTTCTGTGGCAAATAGGGCATAATCTGGCCTTTCTGACCTTCCTTTTCCCCTACTGCTTACTTGCGGTATATAACTAAAACCGAGAATTTCTAGAATCGGTTGTATTAATTCTGCTTCCGTTTGCGCTTCGTTAAGAGTCGGCAAAATCGCCTTTTTTTGTTGATAAAGACTCTCTAAGCGGGAAAATGCCACGGATACATCCTCTTGCCATTCCCCAGAATCCGGCAGCCGATGCTCAAGATAGTGTTGAGAAAAAAGCGGTTTATTGCTTGCTTGTCCTGACATGGGCAATTATCCTAGCATTGAGGGTATCTAGCCTAAAAATGAAGGGTTCGCAGGCAGGCACGGATTTCCATTATACAAAAAGTATATGTCAAGTCTCCGATTTTGTCAAGGGTTTTGGCAAAAAAAAATCGCCTCTGGGAGGCGGAGGTGAAAGGTATCACCCCAGAGAAATAATTAAACGCCAAAAGACTTACCACAGCCACAGGTTTGACTGGCGTTGGGATTAGTGAATTGGAAACCGCCGCCGATCATCGCGTTGCTGTAATCTAACATGAGACCGTAGAGATAGAGCAGACTTTTTTTATCAGAGACAATTTTGAAGCCATCGTAATCGAAAACCTCATCTTGGGGGCCAATATTGCTAGGATGCTCAAAATCCATCATATAGGACATTCCCGAACAACCACCCTGACGCACACCCACGCGCAGACATAAATCCTTGCCCTGTTGCTCTTTGAGCATGGTAAGGTGTTTGAGGGCAGCCTCACTGAGTAAAATTCCTTTTCCTTGAATCTGAGTAGCTTGTGTCATCTTTAGCAGGAACTCCTAAACGCAGTTGAAGGGGACATATAAAACTTTACCTTCTCCCATCCATCTTAACGATAGTTGAGGACTGATGACTGGATTACTGTTTACTTTTCCCAGTCTCGCAGGAGTTGTAGGGCAAAAAAAAGCAAAAAACTGGGATTATTAATTAAATAGGATTGCCAGAGACGACTAGATTCTTGAAACAAACCCTAGAGCCATTCTAAGCCGATTTTCATCACCCAACGGACAGGACAGCGCTGCTTTGAGGATGCCGAAAAAGCAGCCGGAAAAGAGCCAAAGAAATTTACTTTTCTAAGCGAAGATTAGCGCCGCTGCTATCGGTGCGATAAACCCAAGTTTTTTGGTTATCAGTCAGAATAATTCGCCATCCTTGCACCAGTGCTTGAGTACAGAATTCTCCCGGTTTAGCTAATCCTAAACAACCATCGGGCCAGGTTTGTGGTTGTGCTGCTTGAATTTGCAAGCGATTAACCGATATCTTGGTTTTCCGACTCAAATCTTGACGGGTGGCGGCGATAACCGAATTAGGTGGCTCAGGAGATGCTAAACTAGGTGGCGCTAAGAGGAGAGAAAGCAGACTCATTAGCATTAAAAAGCCAGTTGCTCCCTGAATAATTCTCGTTTTACCGATTGGTACTTGCTGGCTTTGGCTAAAATTTCTTCTAGATATCATCTTGAGTGCTGCCTCTTTCTGGGGGGTGATAGTCCGAGGGAATCTTCCTGTTTATTATCAGTGTCAGATCCCCCCGCCTATCGGCACCCCCCTTATCAAGGGGGGCAGGGGGGATCGAACCTAAAATCCATTTTTAATTTAATTATAACCAGCTACTTATGTTCCCGCTCTGGTTTTCGAGCAGCGGCAGCAGTCAATGTCGGTTTTCGCTGCCATCTCCCGAAAACTGTCGCCCCTTTAAGGGGCGATGGCGATTAAAATAGATGAGGATGAACTATCTTAGATGGATGGGCTTATGTTATCTTTTTTCCTCCGTTGGTTGATTACCGCCGTCTCTTTATTGATTACAGCGCGAATAGTACCCGGTATAGAAATTAAAGATTTTACCGTGGCTTTGATAGCTGCTGTCGCTTTGGGTTTAATTAATGCTATTATTAGACCCCTGTTGATTCTTTTTACCCTGCCTTTAACTATTTTGACCCTAGGGTTATTTATTTTTGTGGTTAATGCCATTTCCTTTTCTTTAGCCTCCTATTTTATCCGTGGCTTTGAGGTAAAATCATTTTTTGCTGCTTTATTCGGTTCGATCGTGGTTTCGATCATTTCAGGAGTTTTAAATGGCATTTTCGTTGACTAAAGTGGGCAATAATTCGGTTAATTAGTGAGCAATCCTCTGTTTAAAACAGCTTGGCTTAGTCTGATCTAGAGACGTTGATTATAACAACGTCTCTCTAGTTTTTGGTAAATAGCGATAGTTTTTATTTGAGAATCAGGGAATTAAATTGACAAAAAGATTGACAAAAATTATCGTTTGTGTTAAACAAGTTATATCGATCATTTACCAGAGGGCTTTAGGGTATGTTTATTATTTTATCTATGAGATCACTTAGAACTACACCCAGAAAATCTCTACGGATTTAAGTGGGTGGGTGGAATTAAATATAAGATGAACGTAGGTTGGGTTGAAGCATGAAACCCAACGCCCGCTCATGTTACGCTACCGCTAACCCATCCTACAAATAATTGTGCCTCCCTACTTACCGTGGCTTTTGTCGTTAAAAATCAGGAAAATTTAATCCCAAGATTTCCATCTCAAGCACCGAGAGCAAGTTCAATTACTATTAGAATAGTAACTTTGTGTGAAGATTTGGCTAACCGGGATGATCCGATCAGACAAAACAAATATAATCATCTTAATTAGATGACTAATAAGCTTTCTCGATCATCTTTCCAGACAGCATAACTACAAGAGTGTAGCAGGGGATTGTTGAGCTAAGGAGATTAACTAATCTCAAGTCAATTTTTCTTGTCTGTGTTTGCTTGAGAGACACAATCATCGCAGCAAAAGTTTTTTCATTCAATTTAGAGGTTTTAAAATGACTAACAATCAGGAAAATCTTAGCCAAGAAAACAAAATTTATACAGTTCTCAGTATCGGTCAAAGAGGAGCAGGAAAAACAGTTTTCCTAGCGGCATCTTATCAGACTTTCAAAAATCAAGCAACTTCGGGAAATCCGGCTAATATTGTCTTCAGATCTCAAGAGGAAGAAAGCGAAGAAGATATTGAAAAAATTCTCAATTATGTCGCTAGAACAGGTCAATATCCCCCCGCCACTTTAAAAATCAGTAACTTTGATTTTAGTTTAGAGAAAAAAAGCGGTGATCGCTCGGATAAAATAGCGACAATTCGCTGGTGGGATATACCGGGAGAAAGTTGTCAAATCTATAATTTAGCCTTTGTCAATATGGCTTTACAGGCTAATGCTTGTTTACTGTTTTTAGAAGCAGCAAGTTTATTAAATGATTCAGACAAGCATAATAATTACCTGAGAATTTTTCAAACCTTGATCGAGATAATTAACCATAATAAAACTAGGTTTAATTTAGGCATTATTATCAGCAAATGCGATCTAGTTGTCTCTGACCAAAAAAGCTGGCAAAACCTACAATTAAAAGTCAAAGAATTAGAGCAAAAACTGCGAGAGCAAAAAGTTAATCACCGTTTTTTTTACTCAACAGTTTTAATTGATTCCCAACAAGGCACGCTGCAAGCAAATCAAGCTTTAGACTCCCTATCTTGGTTATTGTCTCAAATCGATCAACAACTGGTAAACTTTTCCTAAACGACCAGCACTATATCCGAGCTATTTACAGAAAGATTAGTAAAAAAATCTCTCAAAAATCTGCTGACTGCCTTATAACAGTCATCTTAATGGTGAGGTGTGAAGTTTTCGTTTTGGGGAGTCGGCACCAAATTAGGTGACAGTTCATCTTGAGGAGAAATGCCGTCAAATATCTCCCCAAAAACTAGAAACAAGACACAATTGTGTGAAAATTATTTATAATAGCCCACAAAAGTGCTTAAAGGTTACAGATCATGTCCTTGCTCGTTGAACAACTGATTTATAGCAGTTTCTCACAACTGGGATTTAAATATATCGCTAGTGTCAATGTCCCCCTAGGGATTCAACAGTTTTTTTATCAACATATAGTCTCTCAGTTATGGGACACCTATAATCCTCCAGACAGGAAATTTAAAGGAGTCTATATCTATCAAATTGACTTCCATAACACCCTCTTTGGTTGGTTAATTAACGATGGTAAGGATGAATTTGATCGTGGGGACATCCCCTACTTTCATTGTTATTATTTACAGGAACTACTCGACTCGAAACAACTGTTTAAAATCCTTGCCTGTCTAGAAGCA
The DNA here is from genome assembly GCF_030065455.1 of Microcystis sp. M53602_WE12. Taxonomy (NCBI): domain Bacteria; kingdom Bacillati; phylum Cyanobacteriota; class Cyanophyceae; order Chroococcales; family Microcystaceae; genus Microcystis; species Microcystis sp. M53602_WE12. The sequence continues at coordinate 11,200 of NZ_JASJFB010000553.1, forward strand.
GGTCCCCTAAAACGTATTGCCAGAGATGATGCTAAAATCTCCCTTGAACCCTTAACTTTAGCTGACAATTATCAGGCAAATGCCTTTGAATTAGGGATTAAACTTTCTAAAGATATTCGTCTGTTTAGCCAACGGCAACTGCGGGAAGGAAAACCTCTACAATGGTTTATCTCCTCGAAAGAAACCAAAGAACGACAACGACCACATCCCACCGATAATAACTATGATAACTCTAAAAATACCTTACCTAGGGAACCAAATTATAAGGTAGAAATTGCCAAAATCCTGCAAGAATTAGCCGAAAAACCGCTCGCTATTGAGGGGACCATGCTTGTTTCTCCCCAGGGTCAACCTTTGACTGATTCCATCGGCATGGAACACAATAGTGCTTTAATCTTAGCCGGAACAATGCTCTATCTTGCCAATAACACAAAAGAGGAATTAAGCTGGTCTGATCTGGAACAAATTGCTATTCGCAGTCCCCAGGGTCATCTGATCTTAACCCCTTGCAGTGACCAAGCTTTTCTTTTAGTGAAAACTGGCAAAACGATCACGGGATTGTTAGAGGGAGAAATCCAGAAAACTCGCTCAAAATTAGCAAAAATTCTCGCTATCTCTAACCCCACCCCCGAAACTCCTCTCTTAAATCCCACAGTTAATCCCCTCCTTGATTCCGTTGTAGAAGAATTCGAGATCGTCCTCGAAACCGAAGATAATAACAATGCAGATATTCGTTACCGGGGCAGACCAATTCAGTAATCAGTAATCAGTAATCAGCAATCAGGAGTCAGGAGATTATTTTTATTTAGGGCTGGCTGAATAAATCTAAAAACCTTGTTGGGTAAGACTTTTAGACCTTTTGTCAATCAAAAAGTACTGCATCTGGGAGTGATCGGGGGGAAATTTAGGCACTTTTTCCCTGAAAATTAGGTAATTGGCCACCTCAAAACTGGTAAAACCCCACACCCCACACCCCACACCCCACACCCTGCCCCCTCCCCCTTCCCCTACACCCTACACCCTGATAACTAAAAACCGATGAACCAATTAAACTTAGAAGTTGCGGGAAAAAAAGAACGTTTAGATGCTTGGATGGGGTCACACTTGCCCGATTTATCGAGATCGAGGCTGCAAAAACTGATAGAACAGGGATATATACAGTTAAATGGTCAAATTTGCACTAATAAAAATACTAAAGTTGGTCAAGGTGATCGCTTAAAGATTACCATTCCCGACAGTCAACCCCTCGAATTAACCGCCGAGGCGATCGAGCTTGATATTCTTTACGAAGACGACTATCTGATTATTATCAATAAACCTGCCGATTTAGTGGTTCATCCGGCTCCCGGCCACGAATCGGGAACCTTGGTCAACGCTTTACTACATCACTGCCCGAATTTAGCTGGAATTGGTGGAATTCAACGCCCCGGTATAGTCCACCGCTTAGATAAGGATACCACGGGTGCGATCGTTATTGCCAAAACCGACCAGGCTCATCAACACCTACAGGCACAATTAAAAACCAAAACTGCCCGCCGGGAATACATCGCCCTCGTCCACGGTGTCCCCAAAACGGAGACAGGTACAATTGATCTGCCGATCGGTCGTCACCGCAGCGATCGGCAAAAGATGGCTATTATTGCCGTGGAAAAAGGCGGTAGAAATGCCGTCACTCACTGGCAAGTCAAGGAAAGACTGGGCAACTACACCTTAATGGAATTTCGCCTAGAAACTGGCAGAACTCATCAAATTCGCGTTCATAGCAGCCAAATCGGTCATCCGATTCTTGGGGATCCCCTCTATAGTTCAGGTCGTTCCATCGGGATTAATCTACCCGGGCAATTACTCCATGCCCATCGTTTAATTTTAGTACATCCGGTCACGGGAGAGAGCCTAGAAGCGATCGCTCCCTTACCCGCTATTTTCCCGAAAGTTTTAGCTATTTTACGGCAGAGAAACCCCTAGCGCACAAATTGCGGCATAATCTCCGCTGCTGTCCATAATCCGTAGATACCGCGACGATGTAGGGAAACCCCCGCTTTCAGATAACCGAAAGCCGGCCCGCAGACATTAGCCGCCATACTGGTTTCATCACCTAAAGTGAGGGTATGGGTGGAAATTTTGCCTTCAAAAGTCCGCCCCGTGACTTTAACATTGGTACTCAAGGGCTTTTTCGGGTTGCGCGTATCCACCACACCCCCGACGGAAACCCGATCGCGTCCACAGATTCCGGCTAATTCCAGCATAATATCGTCTGCGTGTTCCATATTTTCGAGGCTGAGAATGCCATTGGTTTTATTTAACAGCATTTCCACTTCCGCATCACTCATCCGGTGCGCCGTTTCTGGGTCGTAACCGGGTAAATGGGCGATATCTTCGCGAATAGTGGCCCGATAAGCCTCCCAGTTGGCAATTCCCACGCCGAAGGTAATTTTAACGCTATGAATCTCTGCATAACTCTGGGCAGCTAGGGCAGCGGCAGCAGTTAACAGTCCGGGGGTAGCGCCGCAGCCGGTCATGTAGGTGATGCCGGCGGCTTCTAGGTCTGCTTGTAGTGCTAAGATTTGTTCCATGGCGCTGGTACGTTTGAGCGCATCGACTAAAACCCCGCGCCAACCCAAGCGAATGAAAGTTTTAGCGATATCGGCCATGAAATTGTTGGGTAAATTCGGCAAGGCGAGAAAATAGCCTTCTACGTCGGCAGTTTTGATTAATTCCTCGATACTGTTTTGGCTGAGACTGCCGTAATTTTCCAGATAACCGATCGAACCCTGGTCATGATAAATTTTGTTACAGGTATTGACATCTAGACCGTCTTTGTGGTAAGCAAAACCGGCTTTATCGGCGGCGGCAGTCCAGAGCATTTCCTGTTTGGGGGCGAGAATTCTGGCGGCGGCCTGTCCCAAACCACCAAAACCTAAAACACCGATCCGAAGGCGATCGCTGGCTATTTGTTTATTCATATTCGTTGGGATTCCTATAGACAAACTTCTATTATTTCGGCGGTCGTGGTTCGCCGTTGCATCTCCTTTATTTTCAATTTATCGCTTCAGGTCGTCTTTTTTGTGTAGTTTTGTTAAATTGTGCCTCCTGGGTCAGGGTTCGCCCTTGACGATGAAGAAAAGTTACGGGAAACTTACAAAAAATGAAAGTGGTTAGGTGACGTAATATAAAGTTTTGCTAAAATTTTAACCAGATTGCTACGATTAGCAAACTATCGTAAATTAAAACGATAGGGAGCTTTGCAAACCCCAGATCACGCCGAGAAGAGCTATGAGCATGGAAAGCCTAGAGTTTATTATCTATCCCGATGGTCGCGTCATGGAAAAGGTGACAGGCATAGTCGGTTCATCTTGTCAAGAGGTGACGGCGGCGATCGAGGCACAACTCGGGCAGCTGATGTCTCAAGAGAAAACCTCGGATTATTACCATCAAACCGTCAGCCAGTCAGAGAAAGTCAGCAACGAAGCCACTTTTAGCGACTGGTAATTTTTCATCTTTCCCGATCCCTTTATTTAAGCCACTGAAAAACCATGTCACACTTTAGCAATATCAAAACCAAAATCCGCGATCTATCCTACCTAAAAGCCGCCCTGAGCGATATGGGTATGGAATGGAAAGAGGGTTCTCACCCCGTCAAAGGTTATCAAGGTCAAACTTTAACCGCAGAGGTGGTAATCGAGCAAGATAACAATTACGATATCGGTTTTCGCTGGAATGGTAACGAGTACGAGTTAGTTGCCGATTTGCAATACTGGCAACAACCCCTAACCGTAGAAGGATTTTTAAGAAAAGTAAATCAAGGTTATGCCTACCACACCATCCTGGCAGAAACTGCTAAACAGGGTTTTCAGGTGGCAGCACAGGAAAAAAATACTGATGGTTCCATTCGTCTAGTGGTACAACGTTGGAGTGCCTAATGGCTGATTTTTCTCCCGAACGCTCTGGTTTTGAACCAGAGTTAGGGGGATTCCTAAGAGATTCCCCTGATCGCACTGGTTTTGAACCCGAATTGGGCGGTTTACTGCGCCAGAAAGCGGTTTACGTCGATGAGGTCACTTGTATCGGTTGTAAACACTGCGCCCACGTTGCCCCCAATACCTTTTTTATTGAAGGCGAATACGGTCGCTCTCGTGTCTATAATCAGGACGGTGACGAAGAAGAAATTATTCAAGAAGCGATCGAGACTTGTCCAGTTAACTGTATTCACTGGGTTAATTATAATAATTTGCAATTCCTTGAGGAAGAAGGCAAACATCAAGTGATTAAACAGTTAGGTTTTCCTCAGATTCACAAGAAATTTAGCCCCGCAGATTTAGATATCTAGGGTGGATAGGTACAGCCTCATCCACCTATTATTTCCTAGAAGTTATGGCAGCGGTTCTCGATCGAATCCGCTACAGTTCTCAGGGGAAATAATCCTAAGTAGGTAGGTATTGAAAACTTTCAGATGCCCCCCTTATTAAGGGGGATCCCCCCGCCTATCGGCACCCCCCTTATCAAGGGGGGCAGGGGGGATCGAACCTAAAATCCATTTTAAATTTAATTATGGTTCTTCGTTACTTGGTATGGTTCGATAGGGGGGCATAAATCGACTAAATCCTTATCTGGCAAGAGACTTAATTGATTAGTTCGCTCTAGAGCAAAAACAATTGACAAAAAT
>NZ_JASJFB010000506.1:0-1855 GCF_030065455.1 Microcystis sp. M53602_WE12
CAGCTATTTATGAATGTCTGAATGATGCCCATCTGAAACATAAAAAAGAACTGGATTCCTTGCTGACTCTACGATTTCAGAAGTTTAATAAATCTCAGATTATGAACGTCTAAAGTATACAAGGTTGGGTTGAACGATAGTGAAACCCAACACTTTTAAATAATTGGGTTGGGTTTCGTTCCTCAACCCAACCTACGGCTCAAAAAAAAAAATCGACCCGCCCTTAGGCGGGAGACAAAGGGCAAAAGAGCAAAAGAACAAAGGGTTAAAGTCCTGGGGAGACACACGCAACCCGAAAACCGATGCCGTAGTCGTCGTTGCCGGGGCTGTCCCTGATGCGGTCGGCAGAACGACAGTGATTAGGGTTGAAGTCCCAAGAACCGCCGCGCAGACACTTAGTAGGCTGAGAACGATTATCATTCTTGATAAACCACGCCGATCCATCCGTCGGCGCTCCGATATAGTTATCGTGCCAATCGTCTTCGCACCACTCCCAAACATTGCCACTCATGTCATAGAGTCCCCAAGCATTGGGCCTTTTCTGACCCACAGGATGAGTTTTATCCTGAGAATTTCCGTCATAAGCTAAACGGCGCTTAACCTGCATGATCCAACAGCTATAACCCTTTTGGAGTCTATATCGGTGATCCGAAGTAAAAGCCGTTTAGCTTACCAAGCGTAATCTCCTAGCTGATTAGCATCATCACCGAAATAATAGCGAGTAGTAGTCCCCGCACGACAGGTATATTCCCATTCCGCTTCTGTGGGGAGGCGATAGGTTTTGCCAGTTATTTGACTCAATTTCTGACAAAAAGCTTGAGCATCATTCCAACTAACCTGTTCTACCGGATTTTGTGGATTATTTTTAAAATAAGAGGGATTGTTTCCCATTACTGCTTGATATTGTGCCTGAGTGACTGGATATTTCCCAATCGCAAAACTGTTGACTTTAACTTGGTGTGGAGGCTTTTCATCATCGGAAGCATCAGAATCACTGTCAGGAGATCCCATGAGAAATTCACCTGCTGGTAAGTTCACCATCTCCAGTGTTATCCCATTGGGTAGGTTTTCGGTAAATGAAGTTTTATTGCCTAGTGCTGTCTCTGGTTGAGCAGATTTAGATGGAATCATCCAATCTGATGAAGAAGAAGGAGTTTTATTGTCTAGGGGTGTCTCTGGTTGAGGAAGGGGAGGAATAGGAGAGTCACCGACGACGGAGGTGCTAAAATTCCCAACTCTCTCGATTACATGGTTGTTGATGCGTTGAATGGCGGTTTCCAGTTCGATTTCCTCATCGGGGATTTCCACTTCCGTCCATTGCCATCCTTCCTGCTCGGCTCGCTCTAATGCGATCGCTAAACGGCCGCGCTTTTCTTCGCTGGTGACGAGGAAATTGAGCAAACTAGCCGATAGATTCTCGTTTTTGCGGAAAGATACCGCCGATTCGGAACTGAGAATGTTCTGGACGAGGGATTCCACCTCGCTGACACTGCGGGAAAGTTCCCCGTCAATGGTCACTACTCGCTCGATTAAGCCTTGAAACTGTCCGATAATTGGTTTTAGGTATTGTTCTAGATTAATGGCTACTTTGGCCATTTCGATCGCTTCTTGTTCCAGACTATCTAACTCCAGCTGCAACTGATACACTTGTTTGTACCCGTTCAACTCGCCGATCATTTTCGAGAAAACTTGTGTTTGTGTATCCTGATCTTCAGCTAATTTCTGGATACTTTCGCTGATTAGGTCGATTTTCTTGAGCATGAGCAAGCTGGCGCGACCAACGAGAATCACGGTGCGGAAAATCTGCTGTTTCTGTAGTCTCAGGGTATCTCGCAGTTCAGCCGAGCCGATGCTA
>NZ_JASJFB010000882.1:0-7395 GCF_030065455.1 Microcystis sp. M53602_WE12
ATTTTCCCCCCAATCACTCCAATGGTAGGCACTTTTTCAGGGAAAAAAAGTCTAAAAGCCTTATCCAACAAGGTTTTTATATTTATTCAGCAAACCCTACTTAGTTAAAAGTTTGAGAATAAAGTAATAGCCAAGCTGAAAACCGATAAGCTTTGTACGGATTTTTTTTATTGTAAACTGCTTCAAATAAAAGCTTTGTAACTTTGAACACAAGCCATCGGCAGGATTAGAGCTATCGAAAAGAGTCTGGGGTGGATGGTTCCTCTAATAGACGAATTTCAATGGGGATGTAGGCCAGTTTAGCAAAAATCTTTTGTTGATGACTGACGGGCCACCATTCGTAAAGAAAAATTTCTAAAGGTCGCCAGAGAGCCACCCAACCACTAATTAATAATCCTTCTTCTAAGAAGTGAATAAATGTATCGCTGCCAAAACGACTAATTAATTCGCTAAGACTCAAACAAACAAAAAGAAAGGAGAGACCAATTATTAAAGATATGCGTCCCTGTCGCCAAATTGTCCGTAATTTTCTTTGTTCTACCTGTTGGCGATAGTCAAAATAATTATGTAAAGCTGAGGGTAACAGATGTCGGGCGGTATTCTGTTCGTTACTGGGAAGATAAAAGACTAATTTAAGGGGGGTATTTAGGGGGAATTCATCCACAGAGTTAATAATATAATTTTCGGCGTTATCGTCTAAATCTCTATCTAAAAATGGCGAAGGATCGAGAGAATTAAAGACTTGCTGTAACTGATTAAGTTTAATTTCAATTAAGTAAGTTCCTTCCTCCTCTCGATAATAGGATTGTAATTGAGTCACCAGTCTAGACATTAGTTATTAAGGTTAAGCAAATGGGGTGAACTGATACAACTAAAATCTACTAAGTAGGTAGGCACAATTATTTGTAGGGCGTTGGGTTTCATGCTTCAACCCAACCTACGTTCATCTTATATTTAATTCCACCCACCCACTTAGAAGTTACTTCATCTTGCTCATTCAGGCTGAGGATTGTACTATCTCTGAGAATATTTTAGCTGTATCAGTCCCAGATCATTAATTTAATTTAGCGACCAAAACCAGCGTACCAAAAATAAGTGACCATGGGGATTACTGTAGCTAAAACCAGTAAAACTATCACCCAAATCGTGGCATTTTTATCGTCAGTTTCTTCTGCGGTAGTAAAGGTACTTTCGATATTAATTGTCGCTACTTCCGGCGGACCGGGATCCGGTTCTCCAGAAAGTACCGCCGTTAGACGACGACTAGCATCGAGTAAAGCTTGATTATATTTTCCCCCATCTTTGAGGGGAACTGCCATAGTTTCCGAGAGGATACTATCAGCAATACCATCGGTTAATAGGGGTTTTGCTTCCTCCCCAACCCGAATAGCAGTTTTATTGGTTAAAGTATCAAGGACGATGATAGTTTGATTGGCACGATCTTCGGAGTTAGGATACCATTCTCTCAGGATATCATCGGCTAAATTGTCAATTTTTTGACCGTAATCCAAGCGCCGGACTACCACCATTCTCACTTCCTGTCCGGTTTTTTCGGCGAGATTTTTTAGGTCTTTATTTAATTTTCCCTCGTTAGCGGCACTAATGGCCGCAACGGGATCGACCACATAAGTGGGCGCTCCGGGGCTTAAAATAGGGAGGTCATAGACTCCCATAGCAGCAGCCGGTGACAGGGAAACAGCCAAGGCTATACAGCAGGAGAGAAGGAGAGAAGCTAATAATTTGAGCATATTGATTCGGTAAAATTCCTATAGAACATAATAGGGGAAAAGTTTACTGTTTTTTGAGTCGGGAGACGGGAGACGGGGTGATGGGGAAATTCAACTAATACCCTCAAACCCTAAAACCCCAACACCCAAACCCTTTTAACTGATAACTGATAACTGATAACTGATAACTGATAACTGATAACTGATAACTGATAACTGATAACTGATTATGAGTGATTTTGAGGAACTAGAGTCTAAAAAACGGGAAAAAGCCCTAGAAATGCAGGCCCATCGCGATAATTTGCTCTCACGGGTGACAAGATTACTAATTTCTCAAGATCTCCACTTGGCGATCGATCATACCCTAGAACTGCTCTGTCAATTTACCCAGAGCGCTCACTGTTACATTATTCAATATTCTACCTGTCGTCAGCAGTGGAGTATGGTTTATGAATACTGTCACCCCGACTATCCGCAAGTTGTCCCGATTCGGGAACAATCACAAAATCTCTCGACGGAAACCTTTCCCTGGTTTTCGGAACAATTATTAAACGGTATTCCAGTTAAAATAAACTCTTTAGAAGATTTACCCGCTACTGCTATCCCTGAAAGAACTATTCTCGCTCATAGTTCTACTCCCTGTCTCTTAATCGTTCCCATGTGGGATAGTTGTGGGATAACGGTGGGTTATCTGGGATTGGATGCAAGTGCAGAAAAGCAATGGACAGGGGAAGATGTCACCTTTGTGCGGTTGCTGGGAGAATTAATTGCGATCGCACAAAGTAGATATGAAGCGGAAAAAGAGTTAAAAGAAGCTAAAGAAGCGGCAGTTAAGGCAAATAAAGCTAAAAGTGAGTTTCTAGCTAACATGAGCCACGAATTACGCACTCCTCTTAATGCTATCTTGGGTTTTACTCGCTTAATATCCCGGGATAGCAGCATCAGCAGTGAATATCGCCAATATTTGGAAATTGTCAATCGTAGCGGGGAACATTTATTAGAGTTAATCAACGATATTCTAGAAATGTCGAAGATAGAAGCAGGAAGAACGGTTTTTAACCCTAGTAATTTCGATTTATACGCTCTTTTAGATAATATTGCCGAAATGCTCCGTCCACAAGCGCAGACAAAAGCTTTAAGCTTAATTTTTGATCGCAGCTCCGAGCTTCCTCAGTATATTTATACTGATGAAAGCAAATTGCGACAGGTGTTAATCAATCTCTTGGGTAACGGATTGAAGTTTACCGAGTCGGGAGGGGTAACTCTCCGGGGAAAATTAGGGGAGAAAAGAGGAGATTATCAGCGATTGCTTTGGGAAATTGAAGACACAGGCGCAGGAATCGCCCCAGAGGAGATTTATAAGCTATTTCAACCCTTTAACCAAACGGAAACGGGACGAAAATCCCAACAGGGGACAGGATTGGGTTTACCTATCAGTAAAAAATTTGTTGAGTTGATGGGGGGTGCGATCGGAGTTAGTAGTATTCTGGGTCAAGGAAGTATTTTTAGTTTTGATATTCAGGTGGGTTTGGTGGGGGAAAATGAGATTAAAACCGAAACCCATAGGGCAAAAGTTATCGCTTTAGCGGAAAATCAGCCTAAATATCGCATATTAGTCGTCGATGATCGACCGGAAAGCCGTTTGCTGTTGCTGAAACTCCTGACTACCCTAGGATTATCCGTGCAAGAGGCCGCTAATGGTCAAGAAGCGATCGCAATTTGGCAAGCATGGCAACCTCATCTTATCTGGATGGACATGAGAATGCCGGTGAAGGACGGTTACGAAGCAACTAGGGAAATTCGGCAGTTAGAGGCTGATAATCGCGGAAAAACGGTGATAATTGCCCTAACTGCCAGTGCTTTTGAAGAGGATCGCGCCTTGGTTATTGCCGCCGGTTGTGATGATTTCGTGCGTAAACCTTTCCGAGAGGAAGTTATTTGGCAAAAAATGAGCGAATATCTAGGATTAAAATATATTTATGCCGATAATGAGCCAAATCAACCCAATTATTCGCCAGTTTTCCTCGATTCCCTGCAATCCCTATTAAAATTAATCAGTCCCGTCTGGATTAGACAATTGCAACAAGCGGCGCGAGAATGTGATGATGAAAAAATTATCGCCCTAACCGCAGAAATTCCCCCCGATTATGCTACCCTTGCCCAAGGTTTACAACAGTTAGCCAGAGAATTTTCCTTTGATGCGATCGAAACCATCATTAGAGATTTAAACATATCTTAAGAGAGTATTTTATCTAGATCTCAAAAACGTGATATTCTAAAGGCATAAATCCCTAAATATGGCAATTTTAAAGGATGAAACTGTTAAAAATGCTCATCGGTACTTTCTTAATACTACCGATTTTTTCCGTTCATGCTCAAGTCCCCTCGCTTCCCCCAATCAAGCAAAATTCCCCCAATCTTGGTGATCTACCCAATGATCCCACCCAGCAGAAAAATTGGCTTTGTACCCAAGGAGATCAACGCATTGCCGTGGCTGCCAAAGAAGAGCAAGGTTGGAAAGAATTAATTGAAAAACAAGGTTGGCAATGTCGTGAGGGAAATACCGACATACCCGATAAAACTCTCGGCTTTTCCTGTGAACCAGAACAAACCCTCGGCCTGTTGACAGTTTACTGGTTAAATGGTAGTAATGGTCAACAACAATTAAGCCAATGGCGAGATAAATTAGCAGCACAACAGGGGATGGTTTGTACCATCAATAACGTGCAGTTATTCGATACTCAAGAAAATATACCCAACCCATCAAAACCATGATTAAATTAGCAGTTTTGCCTCAGTCTATCCTCCTGGGTATCAGTTTACTATTAAATAATTCTCTGCCCTTACTTGCCCAATCTACACCCCTGAGCGTGGATAATTTAAGAAACACCGTCTATAACATTCCTAATCGGGGTTCCGTAATTGTCAGCGATGGTATTTTTCAATCCAATGAGGGACAGATTTTAGGAGTGCAAGTCAGTCGAGAAGCTTTGATGGGGGACTATAATAATGATCAAAGGAATGATGGTATTGTCGTGTTAAGAGTGATTACCAGAGATCAACAGCAATTACATTATTTAGCCCTAGTGATCGATAATAACGGTACTGCCACTAACACCGATACTGTCCTGTTAGCCGATCGAGTAATTGTCGATAATCTGAGTGCCAAAGATGGTATGATCACCGTCAACATGAGAAGATTTCTCCCTCGGGATCCTTCCTGTTGTCCGTCGGGAGTTATCACCCAACAATTTGCGATTAATCCTAGTATTAATCAATTGACTTTACTGAGTACCAACGAAAGTCAACCCACCACCCCAAATGTGCAGTTAGTACCCGCTTCTCCCCTGAGAATTAATAATAGTAATCTCCCCTTTCAACCTCCCGCTGGGGCCATCCAAATCCGCTTTTAACCTTGTTTTTGGTGCGTTACGCTATGCTAACGCACCCTACTGGATTGTTTGAGAAAAAATGACCTACAAATATCCCATCCAACGCTGGTATATTGCCGCGGCTAATCCCGAAAAAATCGAGGGGTTAGCGCGAGAAATGGGACTATCATCGTTATTAGCAACTATCTTAATTAATCGCGGTATTGATACCCCCGAATTAGCTAAAACTTATATAGATCCTGAAGCGGATACCTTACCCTCTCCCCTGGGGGAATTTCCCGACTTAGAAAAAAGTGTCAATTTATTAGTAAAAGCGATCGCTAGGGGCGATAAAATTGCTATCTGTGGGGACTACGATGCCGATGGCATGACCAGTACATCTTTACTGTTAAGAGCCTTGAGACATCTCGGTGCTAGGGTAAATCATGCCATACCCAGTCGCATGAAAGAGGGATACGGAATTAATCAGCGCATTGTCGAAGAATTTGCCGAGTCGGGAGTCGGATTGATTCTCACCGTTGATAATGGTATTTCCGCTCACGAACCGATCGCCCTAGCGATAGAATTAGGATTAAAAGTTATTATCACCGATCATCACGATCTGCCGCCAATTTTACCAAATGCCTCCGCTATTCTCAACCCAAAATTATTAACCCCTAACTCTCCCTATCAGGGATTAGCGGGGGTGGGAGTCGCCTATATTTTAGCGGTGACAACTGCCCAAAAAATGGGTAAATTACAGGGATTAACCGAGTCATTATTAGCATTATTTACCCTAGGCACTATAGCAGATTTAGCCCCATTAATCGGGGTAAATCGTCGCTGGTTAAAACGGGGTTTAAGAAAATTACCCAAATCCCAATTAGTCGGGATTCAATCCCTCATGCAAATAGCGGGAATTAGCGAGGAACAAAAGCAATTACAACCGGATGATATTGGCTTTAAATTGGGGCCGAGAATTAATGCAATTGGTAGAATTGGTGATCCCCAGATAGTTATTGAATTATTAACCACCGATGAGGCAGGAATTGCCTTAGAAAGAGCGATGCAGTGCGAACAAATTAATCGTACCCGTCAAGAATTGTGCGAAAAAATTGAAGAAGAAGCAATTAAATTAGTGGAAGAAACGCCGATTCTTTGGCAAAAAGATCGAGTTTTAGTCGTGGTAGAAAAAGATTGGCATCATGGGGTAATTGGTATTGTAGCCTCCCGTTTGGTGGAACGCTACGGAGTGCCGGTTTTTATTGGTACTTACGAGGAAGAAGATACGGGTAAAATTCGCGGTTCTGCCAGAGGAATTGAAGAATTTCACGTTTTTGAAGCCCTGCAATTTTGCCAAGATTTACTAGGAAAATTTGGCGGTCATAAAATGGCGGGAGGTTTTAGTTTACCCACAGCTAATTTACTAGCATTCAAACAAAGATTAAGTCAATTTTCTCACAAAATTTTACAAATAGAACAATTAAAACCTTTAATTAAAATTGATACTATCCTCGACTTTAAACAAATCACCCTGCAACTTTTTCAACAAATTGATAGTTTGCAACCCTGGGGAATTGGCAATGAATTACCCGTTTTTTGGACTCCTAACGTGCGAGTAGTGGAACAGAAAACTATCGGAAAAAATCATTTAAAATTATTGCTGGCTCAAAGCGATAATACCAGAATTAAAGCCCTAGCTTGGCGTTGGGGCGAATATTGTCCTTTACCAACGCGTTTAGATATTGCCTATAAACTCAAAGAAAATACTTGGAATGGTAATACAACCATAGAAATTGAATTAGTGGGAGTGCGATTACCCCAAGAAAATGATAGTATTAAAAAAGCAATTTTTATGCACGCCGAAAAAATGTATCAATGTAGTTTTTGGGGTGATGTAAACGAGATTCGCATCAAAAATGAACAGGGCGATATTTTAGTCGTGCAGAAAGGGCAGCGCATTGGTTTATTAGGCAAAAATCGACAACAAGCTAGAGAAGTCAACGTGACTGAACCCCGTTTTTATACTTTAATTAAAGTTGCCATCAAAGCTTTGGCTATCTAGCGCTGGCTGAATAAATCTAATACCAAATCCGTTTTTAAGTAGGGAGGCACAATTATTTGTAGGATGGGTTAGCGGTAGCGTAAACTATGCGGGCGTTGGGTTTCATGCTTCAACCCAACCTACGTTCATCTTATATTTAATTCCACCCACCCACTTAATAGTGTGATTAACTCTCAAGTTATGAATTGTTTCTCCCCACACCCCACACCCCACACCCCACACCCTACACCCC
>NZ_JASJFB010000423.1:0-3434 GCF_030065455.1 Microcystis sp. M53602_WE12
CCACACCCCACACCCCACACCCCACACCCTACACCCCACACCCCACACCCCACACCCTACACCCCACACCCCTTGACGATGAACCAAACCATAGTGATCAAAATCGGTACTTCCAGTTTGACCGATAATGAAACCGGCCAATTATCCCTCTCCACGATCGCCGCTTTAGTGGAAGTCCTCACCCGGTTGCGCGCTGCCGGTCATCGGGTGGTATTAGTATCTTCCGGGGCCGTGGGGGTGGGCTGCCGTCGTCTGGGAATACAGGAAAGACCGAAAAAAATCGCCCTCAAACAAGCGATCGCCGCCGTCGGCCAAGGTCGTCTGATGCGGATCTATGATGACCTCTTTACCAGTCTTGGTCAACCGATCGCCCAAATTTTGCTGACCCGGCCTGAATTGATGGAACGCACCTGTTATGTCAACGCCTATAATACCTTTCAGGCTTTGTTTGAATTAGGGGTAATTGCCATTGTCAACGAAAATGACACGGTGGCGATCGATGAGTTAAAATTCGGCGATAATGACACTTTATCAGCCCTTGTAGCCAGTTTAATCGAGGCTGACTGGTTATTTATCCTCACCGATGTGGATCGCCTCTACAGTGCCGATCCGCGGCTATTTCCCGAAGCGGCGGCTATTGCCCGAGTTAGTCCCGCGGAATTAGCGCAACTATCGATCGATGCCGGTAGTAGTGGCAGTCAGTGGGGGACCGGGGGTATGGCGACTAAATTGGCGGCGGCCCGGATTGCCACCAGCGCCGGGGTAGAAATGGCGATTACTAGGGGACGGCAGCCCGGCAATATCTTAAAAATTATGGCAGGAGAGGCGATTGGAACCCGTTTTGAGGCCCAAAAACGCAGTGATAACGCCCGCAAACGCTGGATCGCCTACGGACTACTGCCCATGGGTAAAATCTATCTCGATACCGGGGCAATTCGAGCCATTTGTCAGGGGGGAAAATCTCTGCTCGCGGCCGGGATCACCAAAGTGGAGGGGGAATTTAGCGCCTCGGAATCGGTGCAATTGTGCGATCAAGAAGGCCGGGAATTGGCCAGGGGAATTGTTAATTATAGTAGTGAGGAGATCGATCGAGTGAAAGGTCAACATTCCGAGCGTATTGCCAGTTTATTAGGTTATATGGCCGCAGAAACCATTATTCATCGGGATAATCTCGTTATTTTGAGTGCCTCGTCCACTACCTCGACTAATAAAGGATAATTCCGCCACCCAGCGCCGGTCCAGCCAATGCCTTAAATGTAAAGAAATGTCTCAAAAAAACAACAAATTGTTAGACAAGCAAGAGAGTTAGACTGGGGATGTCCCCCGAAGTTCAACCCTGTGAGATTATAAATAAAGCGAAACTCAAAAATGTCTTTATTGCTGTTGGGAGAAACTTAATAATGCGAGACGCGGTAACTAGCCTGATTAGAAAATACGATGTCACCGGACGTTATCTCGATCGAGATGCGATCGATAATCTTAAACAATATTTTGCCTCGGGAACTGCCCGTCTAGCTGCCGCCGCCCTCATTAACGCTAATTCGGCGGCGCTCGTGCGTGGGGCGGCGATTCGTCTATTTGAAGAAGTTCCCGAATTGATCCGCGCCGGGGGTAATGCCTACACCACCCGTCGTTATTCTGCCTGTCTGCGGGATATGGATTACTATCTCCGCTATGCCAGTTATGCGCTGGTGGCTGCCGATACTAATGTTCTAGATGAACGGGTACTGCAAGGACTGCGGGAAACCTATAATTCCCTCGGGGTTCCCATCGGTCCGACGGTGCGCGGTATCCAAATCATGAGCGAAATGATTCAAACCATGGCTACTGAGGCGGGTATTACCGACACCTCTTTGATTGCTGAACCCTTTGATCATCTCACTCGCGAATTAAGCGAAGTGTCTATCTAATATTGAACGAACCTGCGTCAGTCCCCACTCTCAGCCTAGGGGAGTGGGGAAGATGCAGCAAGGGGAACCATGAAGTGGTTCTCCTAGTGCGGAAGTCTGAGGCAACCGCCATCGACGAAGAAGCGTCAGAAACTTCCCACTCAGCCAAGGGGTGGGGAACAGTTCATTAAAACATTGTCCAGCTTTCTTTGACCCATGACTCTCCCCTCGGATTTTCCCCTAGAACCACCGGCTACCAATAAAGATCCCCATCGTGATTATCGCGGACTCGATCGCGATAAACTCACCCCCATGTACCAGCATTATGTGGAGGTAAAAGAAACCTATCCCAATGCTCTTTTACTCTATCGTGTGGGCGATTTTTTCGAGTGTTTCTTTCAGGATGCGGTGATTATCTCCAGAGAATTAGAATTAGTTCTCACCAGCAAGGAAGGGGGTAAAGGGATTGGGAGAGTCGCCATGACCGGGGTTCCCCACCACGCCCTAGAGCGTTATAGTCGTTTATTGGTGGAAAAAGGCTATGCAGTGGCGATTTGTGACCAAGTAGAGGATTCAACGGAAGCAGCCGCCGAAAAACGACTCGTAGAACGCGCTATCACCAAACTGCTCACCCCCGGAACCCTCACCGATGAGGGAATGTTAAACGCAAAAAAGAATAATTTTCTGGCCGCTGTGGTGATTACCGGAGAAAATTGGGGATTAGCATATTCAGATATCTCCACCGGAGAATTCTACACCACCCAAGCCAGCGATTTAACGGCTTTAAGCCTAGAATTAAGCCGTTTACAGCCCTCGGAAATCCTTTTTCCCATCAATGCCCCCGATTTAAACCGTATTTTGCGCCCTGGGGAAAAATCCGACCATCTCCCCCCCTGTTTACCCGATAGTTTTTGTTATTCTCTCCGTCCCCAAACTATCTTTACTCTCACAGAGGCGAAAAATCGTCTCCTAATCACCTATAAAATGCGTTCCCTAGAGGGTATGGGCTGCGAACATTTACCCCTTGCTATTCGCGCCGCCGGAGGCCTCTTAGAATACATTGAAGATACCCAAAAAGCCAATCAAGTCCCCCTACAACCTTTAAAAACCTACTCTATCTCCGAATTTTTGATTTTAGATGGGCAAACCCGTCGCAACCTTGAAATTACCCAAACGGTGCGCGATGGTAGCTTCTATGGTTCTCTATTATGGGCGATTGATCGTACTTGTACGGCCATGGGTAGTCGCGCCTTACGTCGTTGGTTACTGCAACCCCTCTTAGATTCTCGCGGTATTCGCGCCCGTCAAGATACTATCCAAGAGTTAAAGGATAATCCCGCCCTGCGCCAAGATATTCGGCAAAAATTAAGGGAAATCTACGATATAGAACGTTTAAGCGGTCGCGTTGGCGCAGGAACGGCTAACGCCCGCGATTTACTTTCCCTAGCGGCATCTTTAGTCAAATTAGCCGATTTAGCGGCTTTGGTTGCTTCGGGAAATTCGCCCTATTTGAAAGCTTTACAGCAAATTCCCGCCGATTTAGAA
>NZ_JASJFB010000285.1:0-1930 GCF_030065455.1 Microcystis sp. M53602_WE12
ACTCCAGATACAGTCAACGGTACAGCCATTTTCAAAGGGAAAATGTACCCAGTAGCCTCTTTTCAATTTTTTCTGAGACGCTCCCTAAGGGTTTTGTTGATTTTTTAGTATTTATGTAGGACTTGCTGAATAAATCTAAAAACCTTATTGGGTAAGACCTTTAGACTTTTTGTCAATCAAAAAGTACCAGATATGGGAGTGATCGGGGCGAAATTTAGGCACTTTTTCCCTGAAAATTAGGTAATTGGCCACCTCAAAACTGGTAAAACTCTACACCCTACACCCCACACCCCACACCCCACACCCTGCCCCCACGAACAACTTTTTCAGCAAACCCTATGTATGGGGGAAGTCCAGGTATTACATGAGACTAGGCTAAAACTAGGGTGAGTTAATAAGATAACCCACCCTGAAGGATATTTAGCGATCGACTGACCCCATAATAATATCAATACTGCCTAAAATCGCCATAATATCGGCAACTTTTACCCCTTTGAGGATATGGGGCAGAATTTGAAGATTATTAAAATCGGCGGCCCGAATTTTCCAACGCCAAGGGAAAACATCATCATTACCGACGATAAAGATACCTAATTCCCCTTTACCACTTTCCAAGCGCACATAATGTTCACCTTTAGGAATTTTGAAAGTGGGGGCGACTTTTTTGGCGATATATTGATAGTCAAAATCATTCCAAGCTGATTTTTTCCCTTCTGCCATCCGTTTTGCTTCCAGATTTTCGTAGGGACCACCGGGTAAACCTTTCAGTGCTTGCCGGATAATTTTCACCGATTCGCGCATTTCCCGAATCCGCACCAGATAACGAGCAAAACAATCGCCGGCGGTTTCCCAATGCACTTCCCAGTCAAAATCGTCGTAACACTCGTAATGGTCAACTTTTCTTAAATCCCATTTCACCCCGGAAGCGCGTAACATCGGACCAGATAAACCCCAGTTAATCGCTTCGTCTCTGGTAATGCAGCCTATCCCTTCAATACGACGGCGGAAAATCGGGTTATTAGTGATTAATTTCTCGTATTCGTCCACTTTGGGGTCAAAATAGTCACAGAAATCCACGCACTTATCCACCCATCCGTAGGGTAAATCCACCGCCACGCCACCAATACGGAAATAATTATTATTAATTAACCGCATTCCCGTGGCAGCTTCCCAGAGGTCATAAATCATCTCCCGTTCCCGGAAAATGTAGAAAAAGGGAGTTTGTGCGCCTACATCCGCCATAAAGGGGCCTAACCAGAGTAAATGGTTAGCGATGCGGTTGAGTTCCAACATAATCACCCGGATATATTGCGCTCGTTTGGGAACGGCGATATCGGCTAATTTTTCGGGAGCATTGACCGTAATCGCCTCGTTAAACATCCCTGCGGCGTAATCCCAACGACTAACGTAGGGAACGTACATGACATTAGTGCGATTTTCGGCAATTTTTTCCATGCCCCGATGAAGATAACCGATTACGGGTTCACAGTCAATCACGTCTTCCCCGTCGAGGGTGACGATTAAGCGCAAAACTCCGTGCATTGACGGGTGATGGGGTCCCATGTTTAAAACCATGGGTTCTGTTCTCGTTTCAATTTTTGCCATAGGGCTACCGATGATCCCGAAAATCTTTTTAAAGTTATTATAAGTAAACGCTTCGACAATACACAAGGACTATCGGGTATCAGTAATCAGTGATCAGTAATCAGTGATCAGTAATCAGTAATCAGTGATCAGTAATCAGTGATCACTGATCAGTAATCAGTAGTCAGGAGATTATTTTTATTTATTCTCCCCACACCCTACACCCCACACCCTACACCCCACACCCCACTCCCTACACCCCACACCCCACACCCCACACCCCACACCCTACACCCCACACCCTACACCCCACACCCTACACCCCACACCCTACACCCTACACCCC
>NZ_JASJFB010000051.1:0-3172 GCF_030065455.1 Microcystis sp. M53602_WE12
ACTCTTGTTCTGGTGTTGGGTAAAATCGGTAGCGATAGCTTTTCCATATCTCGCATTCTAGCATATATCGTGTAAATGCGCTAATATTTAACGGTAAAGCCGTCGTAGAACGACGGGGTTTCAGACCCAAATTTTCGATGACCTCCGCTATTGCTCTCGATCGCGTTTCTAAAATCTATAACAATCTCCCAGTAGTTAACGAGCTTTCCTTTGCCATCGAAAAAGGGGAAATCTTTGGTTTACTCGGTCCCAACGGTGCGGGAAAATCGACGACAATCCGCATGATTATCACCCTAACCGAAGCAAGTCAAGGAGAAATCGCAGTGGCGGGGTATGATGTGAAAAAATACCGCGATCAGGTGAAGAAAAATATAGGGGTAGTCTTACAACAGATTAGCGTTGATGGGGAATTAACCGTCTGGGAAAATATGGAATTTCACGGCCGGATGCACCATATCCCCAATCCCCAGAGACAGGAATTAATCGATCGCTATTTAGATTATGTCAGTTTAAGCGATCGAAAATCTGCCCTTGCCAAAACTCTTTCCGGAGGGATGAAACGACGTTTACAGATTGCTCGCGCTCTTCTTCACGAACCAAAAATACTCTTTCTCGATGAACCGACGGTCGGTTTAGACCCCCAAAATCGTCGTCGTTTGTGGGAAGTAATTCGCGATTTAAACCAGCAAGGAATGACAATTTTATTAACCACTCACTACATGGAAGAAGTGGAATTTCTCTGTCAGGATAACGCCACGGGAAAACTGGGCAGAATTGGCATTATGGACGCAGGCAAATTAATCGAATTAGGAACTATAAGGGATTTTCGCACTAAGTATGGCGAGGGTTTAGTTATCAAACAAGTTGGCGATAAAATCGATTATAAATTCTTCCCCACCGTGGCTGATGCCAATGCCTATCTTGACAGTTTGAGCGATAAAACTGGAGTAATGTGCCGTCCCTCCAATCTCGAAGATATCTTTGTGGAACTGACGGGACATCAATTAGATTAAATTCTTGGTTTGGCTGTTAGGAAGTTGTTCAGTTATCGGTCTTTGACTCCGGTTTTTCTGAGATTAGCTGTGTTTAAATCGGCATTTCTTGGCTCTTATCTGATGTCTATTTTATTGGCAAACCTGCTAGAGTCTAGGTCAATTAGCTGAGGCTGTCCCTAAAAACCGAGTTCAACCCTAAAAAAAGAGGCTTTTAGCGGTTTTTAAGCTTTTTGAGCCAGATAAATGGCCTAGGAAGGGAACTTTTTCCCGAGAGGGAGAGTCATCGGGAACTGGATAAAAACTAGATTCCCCTCTCGATCGATAGACAAAATTGACGGTAATCGTTTAGAATAAAGCACTGAATACTGACAAGATGACAATTATCCCTATGACCGATCTCCAGGCAAAAACTAGATGGTCAACAGCGCGGCGATATTACGAGTTGCTTAGTGTTTTAGTGGAACGTAATCTCAAGGGACGCTATCGGGGTTCTTTTCTGGGGGTTTACTGGTCCTTGTTAAATCCCCTGATTATGACTGCACTATACACGGCAATTTTCGGCACGGTTTTCGCCTCTTATTTTGATAATTCTATAGTTAACTATGTCCTAGCGGCTTTCACTGGTTTAGTAGTAATAAATTTTTTTAATGCTTCCACTAACCAAGCTTTACCTAGTATCGTCGGTAATGGCAGTATTCTAAATAAAATTCGTCTGCCGGTTAGCATCTTTCCCGTTTCTATGGTAGTGGCAAATATTTTTCAATTTGCTATTAGTATCTTTCCCCTTTTGGCTATAGTAACTCTCTGGAAATCTCAAAGTTTAATTAATGTAATTGCTCTGATTTTTCCTTTGATCGGTCTTTCTCTGGTTTGCACGGGAGTGGGTTTCTTTGTCAGTACCCTCTACGTTTTCTTCAGAGACTTACCCTATTTTTACGAAATTGTTTGTTTTGTCGCTTGGATTAGCAGCCCGATTTTTTATCCCCCGGAAATTATTCCTCCCTCCGTACAACCATTCCTCCTATTAAACCCATTATTGCCAGTAATCGAAAGTATTCGCCAATTGTCCCTTTCCCCCGGATTACCGGATTTTGGTTTGATTTTTCAATCTCTACTCGGTGGGATCATCATCTTAGGAATTGGTTGGACTTGCTTCCGACTCTGGCGACATTTATTTATGGATTTATTATAAATGACAGAAGTAATTCGACTCGATCAAGTGTCTCTCGAAAGACGTACTCAAGAAGAATTCTCCTACGATCTAAAAAGGACAATCTTCTCTATTCTTGAAGGTAAATATCGTCAACCGGCCAAAAAATTAGTTCTAGATGATATAGATTTAGTCATTAATTCTGGAGCAAAATTAGGTATCATTGGAGCTAATGGCGCAGGAAAATCTACTCTCTTAAAAGTTATTTGTGGTATTCTGGAACCGACAAAGGGACAGGTGAGAGTCAGGGGACAAATTGCCTCTCTAATTGAATTAGGAGCGGGTTTTGATCCAGATTTACCAGTAAAAGATAATATTATTCTCTATGGGGTAATGCTGGGATTTTCCCGTCAGGAAATGAAGGAAAAAACCAAAGATATCCTTGACTTTGCTGAGTTAGAAGAATATATGGGAGCGCCGGTGAAATCTCTTTCTTCCGGGATGGTGGCTCGTTTAGGATTTGCGATCGCAACAGAGGTTCACCCCGATATTCTTATTCTTGATGAAGTCCTTTCCGTCGGGGATGAAAGTTTTAAAAATAAGTGTAAACGACGGTTAAAAAAATTCTGGAATTCTAACGCTACTATTTTAGTAGTTTCCCACGATTTGACTTTAATTCAAGAGTCCTGTAACCAAGCAATTTGGCTGAATAAGGGCCAGTTGCAATGTCAGGGTGCATCGGAAGATGTAATCAAGTTTTATTTGGATTCCGTGCATCAAAACGAAGTTAATTTTTAATTAAGTAGGTAATCTTAATTAATTGTTAGATAGTAATAATGTATCTACGTTTTACTTAAGTAGCTGGTTATAATTAAATTAAAAATGGATTTTAGGTTCGATCCCCCCTGCCCCCCTTGATAAGGGGGGTGCCGATCCCCCCTTAATCCCCCCTTAATAAGGGGGGGATCTGAAAGTTTTTAATACCCACCTACTTAGGGGCTGCTGAAAAAGTTTTTCGTGGGGGCAG
>NZ_JASJFB010000816.1:0-7561 GCF_030065455.1 Microcystis sp. M53602_WE12
CGTCATCTCCAACAATCTTGTCATCAACTTTATCGAATGCTATTTAATTTAGATCGTCAACAAATATCTGGGCAAAGAAAAGCATTAAGATTAAATTTTGTCAGGCAAAAATTAAAAAAAGAAATTGTCAAAGATTTTCTTTTGACTTTAGCAGTAACCAAAGATATTACAACTCCTAAAAACACTATCAGACGCACCTCTATCCTCAAAAAAGCAGAAGAAATGATGAGAAAAAATCTGCGTTCTGATCTTACTATTCCAGCGATTTGTCAAGACTTAGAAGTAAGTCAACGCACCTTAGAATATATATTTAAAGACTTCTATCAAATGTCTCCTTACAATTATTTTAAATTGCTTCGTCTTAATGCTCTACATCAATCTCTTAACCAAAATAATCAGACAAAATTAATTTATGAAATTGCTGAAGAATTAGGTTTTTTTCACCGAGGATATCTGGCCTCTGATTATAAAAAACTGTTTGGTTACTTTCCCTCTGAAACCTAAAAAAATAGTAGGTGTAGGAATTAGGATTATTTTTAGATTTATCCGCCTTATTTTACCATTTTTTACGTCCTTCCCCTTGGATGATCAGCTACTCTTGATAATTAAGCTTCTTGCTTAAGTTGCCACCTATGAAAGCTTCCGTGCATAATGTGACGTGGTGAACATTTTTCACCCAAAGACTCAGAGAGCCATCTTTTCTTGATTAGGTAAAAATTTCCCGACTGTCCCCTCAATTCTAGTCTCAACTTTACCATCGCTCTCGGGAATCTTATCTTTAGAATGACTGCCTAGCTAAACGGCTGCCCATTTATTGACTTAAATCTGTAATAAGCTAAACGGCGCTTAACCTGCATGATCCAACAGCTATAACCCTTTTGGAGTCTATATCGGTGATCCGAAGTAAAAGCCGTTTAGCTTATGCCCGCAATTTTTTTATGATTAACCACATGACAAAGTGGCCACTGCTGTGGTATTAATTTAGGATAGGAAGTTTTCGGGAGTCAGTCGTCGGTCGTTCATACCAAATTAGCCTACACTTCATCTTGATAAGAAAGGCTATGTTTTTTGCAGCTTCTTAGGGAAATTATGACCACTAATCCTCTTAACTCGCTCATTTTAGAGCAGATTAGTCATATCTGTGAGCAATACTCGATCGAAAGTCGTATTCTCGAAGATTTTGCCGATTTTGTCATCAAAAACCACCGTAAAAAGTCTCCCAAACCATCGTTAACTAAATCAAAAACTACAGCCACCACCACCACAAGCTCAAAAGTTAAACCTTTAACTCTAACGCAACTTAAACAGGCAGTTTATGCCTATTTTGAGGTTAACAATACCACAGAACTAAAAAAATCGAGTATGTTTCAAATGGCTACTAGAGCCTTTGATAACATCAATTTATCTCAGCGAGAAAGTTGGGAAAAAATTTACAGAGAGTATGTAGGTATTTTACCAGAAGAAGATGGAGAAACTGGTAAGCATTGTATTAATGGTATTAATATATTTAAGTATTTTTATCCCTATCGTGTTTTCGAGCTTGATCCAAAAACTGCCAGCAAGGAAGACATTAAAAATGCCTATTATCGTCTTTCTAAAATCTATCATCCTGATAACCAAGAAACAGGAGACGCAGAAGTTTTTGATTGTTTAACTGTCATGTATAAGTCTATCACCACGGAGATAAAATAATCATGCCTCAGAAAGCAAATACCTTCCTGATCCGGGATACCGAATTAGCTCAATGGTTTTCTATTACTCTTGAAAAACTAGACAAAATTGTTGATATTTTTGATGCTGATCCTAATGATGATTGGGATTTAGTTGAAGGTGTCGATTATCAATTTGTCAACAAAAAAGATAAAGTTAGAGTGTTTTCTTTTGAAGGTGCTTTAAAAATTGCTTCCTATATTGATCAGCATGAAAAGCGAGGAATTTTATACAGATTTAGAGAATTTTTTACTAAGCACGATCAAAAAATTCGTCGCTCTTTGGCACGAAAATTAATTTTTAATGAATTGGCTGACTCTGGCGAAATTAAAGTTTATCAAGGAGTGGCTATGATTCATAAACAGAGTTTGCGGCGAATTTTAAAAACTAATGGAGCCAAGCTAAATCAAACATTCAATAATCTTAAACTCCACGAATCTTCATCTTTGAAAGTTGATGATGAAGAACTTGCTAAGGTAATCAAAAATACTAAAACAGAAGTTCGTCCTTTAAAAATAGGAGTAGATTTTTACGAAGATGAAAAAAGAGAGTTTTGGTTCTCTGAAAGTGGAGTTGTTCGCATTTCTAAATCCATGAGTGAAACTTTGACGAATAAATCGCGCCAAGAAATGTGTAAAATGATTGAAATCGAGTTTCCTCTTGCCTTTAAAGAAATTCAGGAAAATCTAGATGACGATACCAAACAAAAAATCGAGATTGAAAAGGCTAAAAAACGAGCTAAAACTAGAGATAAAAACACTTGTCAGGTGACAGGGCAAAAACCGGATAGAAATAATAAATTTAATCTCGCTGTCCATCATCTTTACTCTGCCCAGAAATATCCCCATCTAGCGACATTAGATCTGAATTTGGTGACTATTAAAGAAGAAATTCACCAAGAATTCCACGGTAACTTAGGGGGATTTCATCAACCTTGTACCATCGAGGATTTTATCGAATTCTTGCACGTTTACTATCCCGAACATCATGGTAATTTAGCCTTAAAACTTCAGAAAACTAAGAAAAAACTGGAAAAATTAGCTAAATAATCATTCAATTTCGGGGGGTGAATAGCTCCAAAGTGATTATCGATTTTTTTAGGGAAAGAACGACCACATCTCATCATGAGCGATAATTAATTTATCTTGAGGTTTTGCCAAAACCCCGATCTGACGAGGAACAGCCGCCTCTAAATCAATTGCAACTATTGTCAACTCCGCCCATAGTATATATGATAGTTGAACTCTAATTTAGGATCTAGCTGGGTCTAGAGAGGATAACATGGATAAGATCAAGGTAGGATTGTTGTTTGGTGGTCGATCGGGAGAACACGAGGTATCTATCAATTCGGCTCGATCGATCCTGCAAGCTTTTAATTATCCCGAAAATCTTGACAAATACGCCGTTACCCCCTTCTATATCGATAAAAATGGCTGTTGGCATTCGGCAGCAACTGCTAGACAAATTTTAACCTCTGGGCAACCCCTAGCTATTGAGAGTAATATAAAAGTCAATATCTGGCAATTTCCCCCAGAAGTGAGGGAAATGGAGGTTTGGTTTCCAATTCTCCACGGACCGAATGGGGAAGATGGCACTTTACAAGGATTACTCACTCTCATGCGGGTTGCTTTTGTGGGTAGTGGGGTCCTGGGTTCATGCTTGGGAATGGATAAAATTGCCATGAAAACTGCTTTTGCAGCCGCTGGATTACCCCAAGTTAAGTATAAGGCTGTAACCCGCTCGCAAGTGTGGTCAAATCCCTGTGTTTTTCCGCAATTGTGCGCTCAAATTGCCGAGGAAATAGGTTATCCTTGTTTTATTAAACCGGCTAATTTAGGTTCTTCGGTGGGTATTAGTAAAGCACGCAACCGGCAAGAATTAGAGGCTGCTTTAGATAGTGCCGCTAGTTATGATCGACGGATTATTGTTGAAGCAGGAGTAACCGCAAGGGAGATCGAATGTGCGGTTTTAGGTAATGATAATCCCCAAGCTTCTTTGGTGGGAGAAATTACTTTTGATAGTGATTTTTATGACTACGAAACTAAATATACTGACGGGCGATCAAGTATGGTGATTCCCGCTAATATTCCTGATAAAATTGCTAATCAAGTGCGAGAAATGGCTGTAGAAGCATTTAAAGCTGTGGATGCTGCGGGATTGTCGCGGGTGGATTTTTTCTATGTGGAAAAGACTGGGGAAGTGTTGATCAATGAAATTAATACTCTGCCGGGGTTTACTAATTTTAGTATGTATCCCCAACTCTGGAAAGCCACCGGTTTAGAGTTTGATAAATTGGTCGATAAGTTAGTACAATTAGCCTTAGAAAGACAGGAAAAATAAGGTTAAATTACCAACATTTCTAGGATAGGAATTACCTATCCTAGAGATATTTATCAATTAGATAGTTTCAGGATCAATGCCCAATTCTCGTAATTTTTGGGCTAATCTTTCCCTTTCCAAGATAGCTTGTTCTTTTTCTAAAAGAGCCTGTTCTTTTGCCTTTCGTTCCTGTTCCTTTTCTAAAAAAATCTGTTCCTTTGCTTGTCTTTGCTCTAATTCAGCTTCTTGGGGAGTGGGAACCAATTGACCATCGGTGGTAAAATAACGCAGTTTACGGTCAAATATGCCTAAATAGAGTTCTAATTGTTCACTCCATAAATAGCCGTTTTCATTAGCAGCAATAGCCTGATATTGTCCCGCAATTAATCTAAATCCTTGCAGTTCTAAACTTTCAGGATCAAACCAAAAATAATTAGGAGTGCGAAAGGTATTTTGATAGAGAATTTTCTTTTTAGTGCGGTCAATATTGGCCGTAGAATCGGAAAGAATCTCCACGATCACATTGGGATATTTACCCCCTTCTCCCCAGACTACCCAACTTTTACGCGGATGTTTTTCCGTATCTAAGACGACAAAAAAATCAGGACCACAAAAATCACGTTTTTTCAGTTGTTCTTCGTTATAGTAGATAGTCAGATTACCGGAAGCGTAGTAATCGTTTTTCTCTTGCCATAATAATTCTAGACAACTGAGAAGAATTATGATCTGTTGCAGATGTAAATCACTTTCCAAAGGTGGTTCATCACTCCATAAATCGGTGGGGGGACAGGTAACTTCCGGTAAAATGTCGAGAGTTGTCATGGGTTTTCCCCGTTATACTAGCTTGGTTTAATTATAACTGTTAAGCTGTTAAATATTTAAATTGCTTGTTGAGATGAGGCAAGAGGCAACAGTATGGTCATAGAAAACTAATTTTTGGCTGAATCACGAGTAAAACTGTAGATAATTTGGGTAGCTAATTGTGGTAATTGTGAGAAATCTTCATCGGACATTTTTTGACGATCGAGTTTCATTTGTAATCCCGTCATCGAATCGTCTCCGTCGGAAATTAAAAATTCTAAGCGTTCAATTTCCGACCAATCTTTAATGTCATTTAATATCTTGTCAATAACCAGAAGATAAGGATGGGAAGGATTTTTATACCAATTACTGCTAACACCCTGACGAATATCTAAACCTAAATGTACGATCAAAGGGGCGCGATCAAAAAGGGCATTGGCTACCGGTCGGGTTTCTTCTTGGAGAGATAATTGATTAGCGCGACTTAACTGCCGTAATTTCTCTAATTGATGATATCTTTGCGAAATTGACGGCGGATTTTCCCCCCAACTGAGAGCGATGGTAACTAGATAGGTTTGTAGGAATAGATGTCCTAACTTTTCCGCTTTTGTGGCTAGATAATTGGAATTATAATCATTAGCCTCGATCAGCAAAGGTACTCGCTCGACTATTTCCAAACCATAGCCTTTTAATCCGGCAATTTTACGGGGATTATTGGTAATTAAACGAATATTTCTCACCCCCAAATCGTTGAGCATTTGCGCTCCCATGCCGTAATCGCGCAAATCGGCGGGAAATCCTAACCTTTCGTTGGCTTCCACCGTATCTAGTCCTATATCCTGTAAAGAATAGGCTTTTAGCTTATTAATTAAGCCAATTCCCCGTCCTTCCTGTCGCAGGTAAACCACCACCCCCAAACCGTTTTTTTCGATCATTTTTAGGGCAGTTTGTAACTGTTGGCGACAATCGCAACGCAAGGATCCCAAAGCATCCCCGGTCAGACATTCTGAGTGCATTCGTACCATTACAGGTTGATCGCCAAAGAGAGCGGGATCGCCTTTCACAATAGCGATGTGTTCGGTTTGATCTAATAAATTTCGGTAGGCATAAAGCTGAAAAGTGCCGAATTGACTGGGAAAATCACAGACCGTTTCCCGATGGACAAAGCGATCGTGTTTTAAGCGATAACCGATCAGATCGGCAATGCTAATTAACCTGAGATTATGTTGACGAGCGTATTCAAATAGTTGCGGTAAACGGGCCATGGAACCATCGGGATTTTGGATCTCACAGATAACTCCCGCCGGATACAACCCGGCTAATCGAGCTAGATCCACGGCTGCCTCCGTATGACCAGCGCGTTTTAAGACTCCACCGGCTTTAGCACGAATCGGGAAGACATGACCGGGACGGGTGAGATCGTCGGGACGAGTGACCGGATTAATGGCAACTTGCACGGTTTTCGCCCGATCTTCTGCCGAAATGCCAGTTTTAACCCCTAAATGGGGAGCGGCATCGATGCTAACGGTAAAAGCGGTTTGATTGCTATCGGTGTTTTTTGTCACCATCAAGGGTAATTCGAGAGCATCAAGAC
Organism: Microcystis sp. M53602_WE12; assembly: GCF_030065455.1. Taxonomy (NCBI): domain Bacteria; kingdom Bacillati; phylum Cyanobacteriota; class Cyanophyceae; order Chroococcales; family Microcystaceae; genus Microcystis; species Microcystis sp. M53602_WE12. The sequence continues at coordinate 6,425 of NZ_JASJFB010000816.1, forward strand.
GCTCTCCCGTCATTGCCAGACAGATTAAACCGCGAGCTTGCACTGCCATGAAGTTAATCAGATCGGGGGTGGCAAATTGGGCCGCACAGATTAGATCTCCTTCATTTTCGCGATTCTCATCATCAACTACGACAATGGCACGTCCGGCTTTGATTTCCGCTAAGGCAGTATCGATAGAGTCAAAAGCGATCGAAGTGACAGTCACAGGCATTAAAACGAGGGAATTATTTTCATTCTACAGGTTTGCTCGATCTGCTGAGGGTCAATTTCTGCCAGTTCCCTAGAAAGAAGTCTCCCGGTGAACCTGACGGCTGCCCGGGAGACTTTTAGTTATCTTAAGCTAGAAAATTAATTCAAACTAGCGGGGGTGATGCTGGCAACTTTGCCACCGAGACGGTTGATCTGTTGCAGGGTGTTATTTAACTGTTCAAAGGGGACGATAACCGCTTTGCTACTGCGACGGACACGGGGATAACCCGGTTTGCTGATGGCGGCAATTTCCACGCGATAGAGCTTACCCACATCACCATAGGCCACACTACCACCAAGAGCTTTGCTGGGGGTGTTGCGTTGACCGGAGGGACGATAGGCCCAACCATCGCTGCCACCGGAGGGACCGACTACTGCCGAAGCGCCGTTTTGAGCTAATTCCACCGCTAAACGGGAGGTTTTGCCGGCAATCTGAGAGCGATCGCTGTTGGCATAACCGCGATAGAGTTGGAACATCCGGGTAAATCCCACGGTTTTTTGACCGGGTTGGCTGGCGAAACCGCGATAGTAGGGAACGATGCTATCGCCGAAGTTTTCGGTATATTCGGCGGAATCGATGTAGGAGTCGATATCGGCCTCGAATCCTTTGTTTTCATAGAGATCGAGGTGATAGACCACTTCCGACTCATCGTAGGGAGCGCGACCTAAAAGATGTTTGATATTAAGTTCGATGACGCGGGTTTGGAAGTTACCGTAGAAGAATTTGTTCTTATACAGTTCCGATTTGGCCACGGCGCGGACGAATTCCCGCACGGTGATCGAACCGTTGCAGAGTAAGGATTCGGCACTGGTAAGGCGCTCGGAACGCATGATATAGTCATTGCCTAGCACCTGACGATAGACAGCGCGAATAACCGCCTGTGCGTC
>NZ_JASJFB010000670.1:0-6418 GCF_030065455.1 Microcystis sp. M53602_WE12
AATCTGTTAAGGCAGGTGCGAAAAATCCTTCGGGAAAGAAGCAGAAACCCAAATCGTGAGGTTTGGGAATCGCCGTCCGTTTTACGGCGGCGAGGATGTCAAGTCACGAGTCTTCAGGCTTTTGACGTGATAGTACACCCAAAGTTGCCCCAAAAATCCCCCTTTAAAATGTTCTTTAAATCCCTAAAAGGCTTGCTATGTCTAAAACTGAGAATTGCTGGTTGCTAGTAGAGGCAAGATGTTGCCCAAGAATCTCCGCCCTAAAAGTGCGGAGATTGTCAATCCCCTGACGGTGGCTTCTAGCGGAACATTGCGCGCAGGGAACTGGAGAGTTGATTGGCTGCCCGTGCGGCCACCAATCCCGAAAGGGCGGCGACCACCACTGTGGCAAGGCAGGTTAGCTGGGCTGCCCCCGGTCCACCCACCCCCAGCACCATCGCCATGGCGGTCAGAGGTAGGCGATAGCCGCCAGCAATACCGGCCGCTGCCCCCGCCGCACCCGCCAGATCCCCCGAAATCTCAAAGGTGGTTGCGAACACCCGGCCACTGAGGTCGCCGATCGCCAGAAAAGGGACAAACACGCCGCCACAGCCCCCGGCTAAAACGGCAGCGGTGGTGGCCGTGGCCCGGAGCAGAGCTACCGCTAACAGATGGTAAGGAGTTGTTTTAATGTTTTCGGCCCAGACGATAGCGGCTCCCCCTGGTCCAAAAGCCGCTGCGGGGGTCGCCACCTGTCCGATCACGATCGCCAAGAATAGCATCACCAGGCCACCGATCAGGAGACGAGTGGCGGGCTTGTCCCGCAAGCCTCTGGCCCAGTAGATCGCCTCACCAGTGAGGGCTGTAATCGTGCCGGCGATCACTCCGATCAACAAAGTGGCACCCACCGCATCCCAGAAGTCAGTCGGGGCAACCTGCGGCACGACCAGCCGGATCAGTTGCAGCTTAAAGGCAGCGTTGACTCCCCATCCCACCAGTCCCCCGGCTAACATCGCCGCTGCCCGCTCCGGGGTGATCGGAACCTGGCGTCGCTGACTCAACTCAAACATAAAAAAGCTGCCCACCAGAGGGATTCCCATCAGGGCAGAAACACTGGCCGCACCGCCACCGATGGCCAGGGGCCGCACCAGTTGACCTAGGGCTGGATTTATGCTACCTAACCAGGTTCCCGTCGCCACGCCAATATGAGCTGCCGGTGATTCTGTTCCCATGGGCGCACCCAGTCCAACGGTGGAGAGGATGGCCAGGGCGCGCAAGGGGGCTAGATTCCAAGGGAACCGCTCTTCGGTGCCGGATGCGTTCACCACGTCACCGGTCAGGTCGGCGCGAGCAATGTCATGGGGGAAGGAGTACCAGTCCATGAGAGAACCCCAGCGACCAGAGGAAGTTGCCCCCCGGGGAGCTAAGGTCTGCACGGGTTGCCCTCTACCCAGTCCAAACAGGACTAGCACTGCTAAGGTAACGCCCACCAGAGGCAGCAGCAGTAGCCAGACTTTGTCTAGGTCAGAGGCAATCCTGAGGGTTTGCTTAATTGCCTCAGTCAGCAGTACCGCGGCCAGAGAGCCGATCAAACCGCCGAGCAGGCCGCCAACAGCCCATGGGCCTACCCTGGTTAACAGAAGTTGTAGTTTGTTATTTAGCATCGTGCCAAGAAAGTTAAACTTTTATCGTTCCTATAGCAAGTCCATTGGAGTCGTCAAGCAAAACACCCTGAAAGTCTTTACTATATAGTTAGTAAAAGTATAGTCAATTATAAACAGACTGAATTCCATTTGAGAAATTCCCTTCACCTTTACTTCGAGAGATTAATTCTCCTTGGCTGAACTACGCACCTCTCTATCCCATAGCTGAACGGATTTGGCAATGCTTTTCTTAGGATGTTGTAACTTGAAACCACAACGGATTTAGTATAAGTTAACATTTCAATTAGACGTTTATAAGGAATAACGACAAACTTTTGGGTGTTAGCTTTGCCTATGTTAGCCTTCTGTTTCCAGCCGTCATTTTTGCCAATAACTAAAGCAGATTGAGGGTGTGTTAGTCAAAATTAACACACCATTAATTTTATTTTTAAGTCAGAACTGTCCCAATTATGGGATAGATGTTTTAATTTCTTGCATAATCATCAACCTAAAAAGATTTAATCGTGTTCAAAGATTCGGTAACGTGAGCTTTAAAATCTAACATAGAATCGAAAATATGTCTGACGATTCCCTCTTGATCAATGATATAGGTAACTCGTCCGGGGAGGACGAATAAGGTAGAGGGAACACCGAATAATTTACGGACTCGGTTATCGCTATCACTTAAAAGGGTGAAGGGAAGATTATATTTTTGGGCAAATTGTTGATGAGATTGGGGACTATCGGCACTAATACCAATAACTTCCGCACCCGCATCGGTAAACACTTCGTAACTATCGCGGAAAGCGCAGGATTCTGCGGTACAACCCGGAGTGTCATCTTTGGGATAGAAATAAATTACCAGGGATTTTTTACCGATTAAATCGCTGACATTAACCGTTGCCCCTGTTTGGGAAGGGAGAGAAAAATTGGGAACTCGATCGCCTACTTTTATAGCTGCCATAAGATTAATTAATTGAATAGATAATCGTGGATAGGGTGATACTTTACATTCTAACCTTTTTTGGCCTTTTGTTTAGCCCGTTTCGCGGCAGCTTTAGCGGCTTTTTCTGCTTCAATGCGTTTTTGTTCGGCTTTTTGTTTTTCTTCGTCTAGTTTTTCTAGATAATAGTGATAATCTCCTGCATAGACAATTAATTCCCCATCCCGAATCTCGACAATTTTGTTAGCTACCTGGGAGATAAAATAACGATCATGGGAAACAATTAAAACCGTGCCTTCATAAACTTTTAAAGCCGATTCTAACATTTCCTTGGCGGGAATATCGAGGTGATTAGTGGGTTCATCGAGAATTAATAAGTTAGCGGGAGCAAGTAACATCTTGGCTAAAGCAAGACGCGCTTTTTCGCCACCACTCAAAGATTCTACTTTTTTTAATACCGTTTCCCCACTGAATAAAAATCGCCCTAAAAGACTGCGAACCTCCACATCTTTCCAATCGGGAACTTCATCATGAATGGTATCTAAAACAGTTTTAGTTAGGTCTAAAGCTTCCGCTTGGTTCTGCTCAAAATAACTAGGAATAACGTTGTGTTTACCGATTTCGATCGAGCCTTCTGTGGGAGCTTCTAACCCAACAATTAAACGTAAAAGCGTGGATTTTCCTGCACCATTTGGTCCTAAAAACGCCACTCGATCGCCCCTTTCTATTTCCAGATTTGCTCCCAAAAAGAGAATTTTATCATCGTAAATGTGAACAATATTTTTAATAGTTACCACTTCCCGACCACTACGCACTGCTGGAGGAAACTGGAATTTTAAGGTACGCACATCGGCAATTGGTGCTTCAATTTTTTCTACCTTTTCTAATTGTTTTTCCCGGCTTTTTGCTTGGGTACTGCGGGTGGCACTGGCCCGGAACCGATCCACGAAAGCTTGCTGTTTTTCTAGTTCTTTTTGCTGACGTTCGTAGGCACTTAACTGAGCAGATTGTTGTTCGTATTTTTGCTGTAGGTAGGCAGAATAATTACCTAAATAAGTGGTAGAAACTCCCCTTTCAGTTTCGACAATTTTGGTACAGAGACGATCGAGAAATTCCCGGTCGTGGGAAACTATGACCATGGGAGTGGTTAAATCCTTGAGGAATTTTTCTAACCATTCAATGGTTTCTAAGTCTAAATGGTTAGTCGGTTCATCGAGGAGTAAAATATCGGGAGTTTGCAGGAGAATTTTACCTAAACTCATCCGCATTTGCCAACCACCACTAAAGGAACTTACCAAGCGATCGCCGTCATCAATAGTAAAGCCCATTTCTGGTAAAATTTTCTCGATGCGCGCTTCTAATCCGTAACCATCTAACGCTTCAAATTGTCTTTGTAGGCGATCCAATTGATGAATTAAGCGATCTAATTCTTCGGGATCAGCTTTTTCCATGCGCTGGGGAATTTCTATTAGTTGATGGTGGACTTGATTCGCTTCTTGAAACACCGTCCAAAATTCCTCCCGTACCGTCCGACGGGGATCCACTTCAAATTCCTGGGTGAGATAGCCGATATGGAGACTGGTAGGACGGATGATCTCCCCGGCCGTGGGTTCCACTTCCCCCATAATAATCTTCAGCTGGGTGGATTTTCCGGCCCCATTGACTCCCACCAACCCGATGCGATCGCCAGTTTTTACTTCCCAAGTGACATCTTTTAACACTTCTCCCGTCGGGTAAATCTTACTAATTCTCTCTAGTCGTAGCATCGCTGATTTTTCTCCAGTCCTAGGCAGTTGAGGCAGTCCGCCTCTATTGTAACATTTAGTTAAGCTTTATCTGGTCTTTGTCAAGTTTTCTCGATTGAGCCACCCGACAGTATTTTTGATCTGAAAGAGATAATAATGTTTAATCCCTACCCCATAAAAAAAGAAACGGCTAGTTTGATCACCAAAGATGGCATTAGTTTAGCTGCCGATATTTATCTTCCCGATAGTAGGGAATCTTTTCCCATTTTACTAATGCGACAACCCTACGGAAAAACGATCGCTTCCACGGTGGTTTATGCCCATCCTAGCTGGTATGCACGTCAGGGTTATATTGTAGTAATTCAGGATGTCCGGGGACGGGGAAACTCGACGGGAAATTTTAATTTATTTGCCCATGAAATTAGCGACGGATTAGAAACCATTGAATGGGTTTTAACTATTCCTAATAATACGGGTGTGGTGGGAATGTATGGTTTTTCCTATCAGGGAATGACTCAATTATACGCCGCTACTAATGGTCATGCTGCTTTAAAAACTATTTGCCCAGCAATGATCGCTCACAATTTATATCGAGATTGGGGCTATGAAAATGAAGCATTTAATTTACAATATAATCTCGCTTGGGCAATACAATTAGCGGCGGAAACAGCTAGATTAAAAGGGGACGAAACTGCCTATCAAAAACTCTGGGTAGCTTCCCGAAATTTACCCCTTTTTGATCCTATTGCTGCCTCTCCCCAAATTCTGCAAGATTTAGCTGCTGATTCTTTTTATCACGATTGGATTACTCGTTATCTTCCCGATGACTATTGGCAAAATTTATCACCGCAAAACCTGTTAAAAAATATCGATTTACCGATGTTACATATCGGAGGTTGGTTCGATCCTCATCTCCGGGGAACTTTGAGTTTATACCAAGAAATGCAAGCGCGTTCTATCTATCCCCAACAGCTAATTATTGGTGCTTGGACTCATCTACCCTGGGGGAGAAAAGTAGGAGAGATAGATTATGGTGAACAGGCAATTAGTCCCGTGGATAAAATGCAGCTGCAATGGTTTGATTATTTCTTAAAAGGTCAGGAAACGGAGTTATTAAAAAATCCTCCTATGTATCTATTTCAAATGGGGTCTAATCAATGGCGATATCTGGAGAAGTTTCCCAGAGAAAATCAGCAAATTTATTATCTTGCTAGTCAAGGTTTAGCCAATCTGCGCGAGGATGAGGGGAAATTAAGCGCGATTTTGTTAGAACCTGCGATCGAGGATACCATCGTTCACGATCCTTGGCGACCGGTCCCATCTTTAGGAGGTCATAGCGCCCTACCGGGGGGAATATTCGACCGCACCATGCTAGACTGTCGCAGTGATGTGATTACCTACACTTCTCCCCCCCTAGGGAAAGATTTAACGATTTTGGGTAGTCCCCGTCTGGATTGTTATTGTCAAGCAGACGCGGTTAGTTTCGATATCTGCGCGGTGGTTTCTCAAGTTACCCCCGATGGTCGAGTTTTTAATATCACTCAGGGTTATAAACGGGTAAATAATCCCGAATCGCCCCTAAATATTGCCCTGCAAGCCACTTTTATCACTATTCCTCAAGGTTATAGCTTGCGTTTGAGTCTCAGTGCCTCTTGCTTTCCCGCACATCCCGTCAACGCGGGGACTGGCAGCTATCCTCACGCAAGTCGGGCGATCGATTTTTCTGTTATCACAATTAAGGTTTTTTGTCAAGGAAATTTTCCCGCAAAATTGCTATTACCTTTAGTCGGGGAAAGCTAAACCGCTGCGGGGATCGCGAATGTATAAACCTAACACCAGCGAGGAGATAACCGTATCCCAGACGGGGGTGAATTTGTCCTGGCGTTGCCGATTGATTTTAAGCACGAATTGTCTTCTTTTGCAATTTTTAAAACCTAGTAATAGGCTAACTTTTAGTATTCATATCTTGAATGAACTACCCCGCCGCAAGCGGACGGGGTATCAGAATCAAAATAGACTCAATTGTAGATTTTGGTGTAGCTGCAGGTATTCTTTATCTTGTTCTTTTACATATCTCGCTATCATACCTTCATCCCCATGCTTTCCTA
>NZ_JASJFB010000283.1:0-1430 GCF_030065455.1 Microcystis sp. M53602_WE12
ATCCTTATCTGGCAAGAGACTTAATTGATTAGTTCGCTCTAGAGCAAAAACAATTGACAAAAATCGCTAAATGCTTTTCTATATAAGGGTTCCATCCCTTATAACCCCCGTCCATTGCATAACAATTACCGAAGAGCCTTTTATGTATTATACTTCTTAATTTTTTATTTGGGTAATTAATTTTGCATGACTACTTAACGGATTTCACCGCTTTCTCATAAAAGGCGCACGCGAGTGGTTTGCAAAACATCCCTTCAGTCCACCACCCTTTATGAAGTGGTAATGCGATCCCTTGTGGGCATGGCCAAATCACCAATAACATCAGCTAAAATCATTGAACTCACGCTGCGCTCATTTCTCAAACCGAAAATTTGATCAATTGTCTCAAATGCACTCTAGCAAACGCATTGAGCGTTCTACTCGAATATTTATTAGTACAAAAAGACCATTTTGAGGTTAACGAATTGATTAGGGTTTGAGCGAGCCAATCAGCGCTCGCCCTCTCAGCAATGTTATGCTTACCTTATTCGCTAAAAAGCATACAGAATAAAGGTTACAGTTTGGTAGGTTGGGTGATCGGTACTCAACCCAATGCCAGTTGAGTAAACATCAGTCCAATAAATGTTATTCTAACTTGATGCAATACCGTAGAGCAAAAACACTTATTGACAATTGGCCAATTTTATGGGCCGCGTGGGCATTTCAATTGATACCGGTCAATCAGAATAGTATCGACCAAATGGGTCGATTTTTGCTTAACAATTGAGATGGCAAATTCTCCTCAAATATGCTTGAATCCTGGGTAGGCAACTCACATAAAGTTCATTTTGTCAAGGATTGTTAAGATGCGCTTACCCTGTTAAATCAATATATTCAGTTTGGATTCGTTTATTCTTGATTAGTATTCTAAAATAAGGACATTTCCCATTTACTGATAAATCTTTATCATCATTCCCCTTCCTGAATTTAATTATTTCAAATTGGTCGGGATTGAATTTATGTAAAAATGTTATTGGTACACCCATAACCCCCTTGAAGTCTAAGGGAATGTCTTGGGTTTTATTGACATTAATTCCATCATAATTGTCATATTTTGGATATTCAGCTTCATTGCCAAAATATCTTTTTGTCAGAGCCATATCTTCCTGTCGTTTTGATGTGTCTAAGTTGGTTAACCATAAACAATTATTTGGAGAAACTATTCTATTTCCAGAATTGTCAATACGAGCCTCTGTTCCATAAAGTTCATATTGTTCGGGAACAATGAAACCAGAAATACCTCTACCAAGATTTATTCCTAACCACGCTTTGTTTTCTGGTTCTTCGTTACTTGGTATGGTTCGGTAGGGTGTCATAAATCGACTAAATCCTTATCTGGCAAGAGATTTAATTGATTAGTTCGCTCTAGATCGAAAACAATTGACAAAAAT
>NZ_JASJFB010000016.1:0-5131 GCF_030065455.1 Microcystis sp. M53602_WE12
CTGGTAACTGATAACTGAATAGAGTTTGTCAGCGAAACGTTTTTTTGTCTTTGCTGAAGCGGTAATCCGTTTGAGTTCTTTTTCCAGGGATTCGGGAATTTTTGTCCAATCAATTAGTTGGTGAACTTCAGGAAAAAAGAAGCATAAAAACGCTTCAAAATACTCGGTTAATGCTTCTTTCCAGGGTTCATCATAATTGGCGGTTTCTGATGTCATGTTTATATGGATTCGGTAAAATTTCAGGATTTATCTGGCTGATAAGTTGCTTGAAAATAGGAAGCGCTAAGGGAATTTTTTTATAAAGATTTCGCTGGCATTCTTCTAATACTTGTTCTGAAATAAGTATTTTAAATAAGCCAATTTCAGCCATTGTCAGCACTGCTCGACTTGCACCTGTTTTAGAAGCTGCACCGGCAATTAAGATACTGGAATCAGCAAAAATCCTCTTCATCTTAATGTTTTTCTTGGTATATTTTTTGCCTTTCTTCGTCTAATCCTTGTAATAAATCATTTAGTGTAACATTGGCTTCTTCTCGAATTGTTGTAATTTGGTCAGACAGTTGAGGGACTTTGGGTTGTTGTAAAGTCAACAAAATAATACCCTCAATTTCTATTAAATTTAATAAATCTCCTTCGCAAATATTGAGTTTATCTTGGATAGCTTGAGGAACATTAATTGTTCCATTTTTTTCTAAGCGAATAGCAAAAGACTTCATGATTGATAAGTAGGTAGGCGTTAAAAATTATCAGATACCCCTCTTAATAAGGGGGGACTAAGGGGGGATCGGCACCCCCCTTATCAAGGGGGGCAGGGTGGATCGAACCTTAAATCGATTTTTAATTTAATTATAACCAGCTACTTATTTATTGACGTGATTTATTTAGAATAATAGCATTTTTTGATAGTGCGGTCTGCTCCTCAGAAAATCCAGAAAACGGGTTTCTCAAAGAAACCCGTTTTCTAAGGGGTTAGGTTTCGGGGATCGCAGGCTGTTCAGTTCTGCGAGCATTGGTGAGAAGTTAAGCTTGTGTGTAATTTGTCAAGGGGTTATTGAAAAAAAATTGGGGACTACTTCGTTGCCGGTCAGGAAAAGGTGCTACAATCAGCTTGACTGTTGATTTTCGCTTTGTTTTGACAACTCCTAAATCCTGGTTTTTCGGAGAGGCGAAATACTTAACTGGATCGGTAGCTAAACCTTTTTGATAGGCGACATTAAAATGATAAAGACCCCGATAAATCATCTCTAAAGAAATGCGGTCAAAGGGCAGAACCAACTCATCGGCAACGGCATCACCCAAATCAACTAAAACAGCATAAAATAACCAAGTTCCCCAGATTTGTAATTGAATACCATTGAGTGAACCCGTCCATAAATAACTCAAGCCAAGTAATCGCTTAACTGTATTAAAAGCTTCTTCAATTCGCCAACGTCGTCGATATAAATCAGCTACTACATAGGGAGGTAAAACCGTAGGATCGAGGACAGAAGTTAGATAGGAATGCCAAATATTTTTTGAGCGAACTTCCACTAATCTGAGAGTTAGAATCGGAGTATTATTCTTGCCACAGCCTAGCCGAATTAACTTATCCCGCAATCCGTAACTATCACTAAAAACTTTGACGATTTGGATAGATGCTCCCTTTTTTAGGCGAGTAATAAAATCAATTTTTGCCTCGATTAATCGCTGCCAGAAGAAAAAATGATAGAAACCTCGGTCAAGTAATAATAAAGTCTTTGTTTTTACCAAATTGAGAATGTCTTTTTCAAAGTTTACCTCAGAGCTATTAGGATTATTCCTAAACCAAATCTCGACGGGTAAACGGGTTACTAGGTCAATTACTACCCCAATTTTTCCCGCTAATTTTCCAATCGGGACATCTTCAAGACTTTTTAACTTACGAAACAAAGCTTCAAGTGTTGAACCATCTACTATCCAAATTTCTGCAAAAATTGAGCGGGTAAATTGAACACTTTCTGGTAAAGGACGATTGATTCGCTCATGAGATTTTTGTCTTAACTGAGGAAGTAATTCTTTTAAAACTTTCTCAAATAAGATAGCTGGAAAAGTCAAAAATCTCTCAGAAATAGCTTTTTGAGTGACCACCGTTGGCTTGATCCATAAAAACCCTTCTCTGGCTAACAGACGAGTTAAATCTTGAACTCCTGGAACATTTCGACCCAACAAAGTTAATACGGCAGCTATCATAAAAGGGAGGTTAAGAATACGATTTCTTAACCCTAATTGACGGTAAAAGGCTTGTTGAGAATGTATGGCGGGGGTTAATAAAGCTTCGAGGGAAGCGGCAACCGCTTCATTTTCTGGTTGAGGTGAATGTTGTTTCTTCCCATGATCTCGATTGGTTTTGGCGCGTTTCATCTCTGGTAATAATATTATCAATTGCTTCTATTTTAAGTGTTCGGACACGAGCGACACTATGTTATTTGTACGAGGTGAAGAGCGATCCCGAAGGGATCCGCGAAGCGGCACGCCATATCTAGACAAGCGATCACCCCTATCTAGTAAGCGATCGCCCTATAAGCGCAAGAACTCACCTCCTGTCGCCATTAGGTAAAAATAGTCAAAACCCAGACTTGGCAAACTTTTCCTGCTTACAATAAGAATTGTAACAATAAGCTTGACAAATTGCAGATAATCTTAACTTCTCACCAATGTTCTGCGAGGATGGCTGAACTGCCGTTGATCGCAGCGGCAGCCACCGGGTTGAGTCCCCAAAATGCCCCGACTGCCACCACTAACAGGTTGGGCAGAGTAGCGATCGCCAAACTCTCATAGGCAGTGGCAAGGGTATGTTGCGCCAGGGCAAAGGTGTAGCCAAGGGGCTGGAGATCGTGGCTGTGCAAGATGACATCTGCGGCCGCTTCAAAATCCCCTCTTCCTAGAGAAATGACCACCTGATCCTCCCAGGCAGCCAAGCAATCACTACCACTGTCGGTTATCCAAGCCACCCGCTTACCTTGCCGGCGCAACTGTTCTTGGAGGCACTCAACAGCAGCCGCATCGGTGGCGAAGTGGATGCACTGATAAGGGATGCCCCAACTCACCAGCAGCTCCGGGGTAATCAAGTCCTGGAAACTTTCGCGAGTAAAGGCCAGAGTATCCACCTGAGCCAGCTTTTCCAGTACCCTGGCATTACGGATGTAAACGCCTTGTCGCGCTGCCGCCGTCAGGGTCGAAACCACTGCCAAGGGAGTAACGCCCCGCAGGGAAACCCCGATGTCGAGGGGTAACAGCGCACTCGCACGCCCCAAGTCTCCCGTCAGGATTGCCCAAGTGCCACTCAGGAACAAAGTGGGTAGGATCGCTCCTTGGGCGACGGGTTTGAGGTTCTGGAGTAGTTCGGTTTTTTCGACGGAATCTAGCCACCCTTCTCGAGCTGCCTCGGGAACGGGAGCGAACCGCTGCCGGTCAGAGAGCCAGTGGATTTCTGCATCTTCTTGCTCGAACAGCAGGTATAGCTCGTCTTCTAGCTGTTGGAGCTTGCTCTGGCGCAGGCTCTCTCCCACTGCTGCCAGATTGAGGGCGAGTGCGCCAGCGATGTTGTTGCCTTGAAGCAGTTGGTAGCTCAACCAGAGAGCATCGAGGCAGTCTATTGTCACTTGTCCCTGCTGGGTGAGGGCTTCGCCAACCCTCTGCCAGAGAGGAATTGAAGCCGCAAGGACAATTCCCCCCACAATCGAGAAGGGCAGTTCTAGGGGAGCAGCAGCGATCGCCACAGCCAAGGTTAAGGCCGGCATCCCTAAAGTTGGCCAAGTCCCCTGATTCCTAGCCCCGACTTTCTCGCTTGGATCTGGCTCTCTGATGCGGCTCTCGCTGATGGCAGTGGTTCTAAGCAGCGATCGCTGCAAGCGTCTGGCAAATTCGTCATCCCAATTGAGGCGGGGAATGCGAATTCGCAGCCGTCCCGGAATTTGATGGGCGACTTGCCAATCTACCCACTCAGGGGGTGCTGGGGAATTTTCTGCCGCTTGAACTGGTGCGGGAGTCAGAGTTGTTGTCGTCATGGTGAGGTGATTTCGAGAGGGGCTACCGACTGGCAGCGGGACGAACAAGACATTCAAAAGCAGGCTGACAGCAGCGACGTAGATGATACCAGTTTTCGACTTCCATAACCATTGTTGTAGAGTCGAGGTTAACCCCGGCAGCGGCAGAAGGGTAATACGGGGAAAAAGTCGCCCTCAAGGTAGGGTTGATTCATGAATCAACCCTACCTTGAATCAACCCTACCTTGAATCAATACTAGGGGGCAGGGGGTATCAAAGACAAAATCTATCTTCTATTTAATCAGAACCACTTAATTATCGGAACTAAAAAGGCTTATATATATTTCGACACGGATTCCAATTATACTAAAAAGTATAGGTCAAATCGAGGGATTTTGTCAACTCTTTTTTGCCATTAATCTATTTGTGTTATCCAATGGAGGGGGTTATAAGGAATGAAACCCCGATAGAGACAGACATTACTGCGATTTTTGTCAATTGTTTTCGCTCTAGAACGAGCTAATCAATTGAGTCTCTTGCCCTATAAGGATTTAGTCGATTTATGCCACCCGATCGAATCATACCAAGTAACGAAGAACCTTCTTTTTCCTCTTCTTGAATCGCCGATTTCGGGACAATGACGACGTTAACCGGTTCTTCTACTTCGTTGAATAGTTCTAAAACATATCCTTCCTCACCCCCCTTCGGATGGGCAACTATATCGACAAGAATCGCCGAATCACCCTGCTTAAGATTGTATTCGGGAACGTCGCGGGCTAGGGTCACTTCTTCGTATAGTTGCGCCATGGTTTATTTTTCCTTTCGAGGTTTGAGGGTGATAAATTGAAATTGATGATCTAGATTTCGTTTTAGCCAAATCGTGACAACGAATAGGCGAACTTGATTACTGCTGATTAATTCCCCCTCGACTCGATCGAAGGTTCCCTATTCGATTCACCGATCAAGTGTATTAATTGATATTGTTTCAAGGTTTTTTTGGGGTTGTAATTGCATAATTTTTTTTTAAATAGTCTAGACTAAAAAGGCTTATATATATTTCGGCACGGATTCCCATTATAATAAAAAGTATAGGTCAAATCGAGGGATTTTGTCAAGTCTTTTTTGCC
>NZ_JASJFB010000891.1:0-3204 GCF_030065455.1 Microcystis sp. M53602_WE12
CTTGCTGAAAAAGTACGGGCGAAGCATTCGGATAGAAAATCTACGGTTTCACCGATAGGTTATTGTCCGAATGCTTCGCCCCTACAGGACGCGGGCCGATGAAGACGCAAGGTTTTGAACGACGATTCTCTCAAAATCTTGCACCTGTGAGAGCAAAACAGAACCCTAAAACTCTTACCTCGTCTATATTTCACATTTATTCAGCAAGCCCTATCTACCAATCTATCTGAACAGGATATTTTGCTAATATTGAATCATGGCTAATCAGTCTAGCATTTTCAAGATTAGCTTGAGCAACTAACAAGCGGTCAAATGGATCTTTATGGATGTTAGGTAAAGTATTTAAAGCTAAAACATGGCTGACTGTAATTGATAAAAGGCTAATTTGGTTAGTTTCCTGCTGAGTATTAATCATTTCTGCTAAAGGTATCTTGAGTGATAGTTTACCTAGTTGTAGTTTGATTTGCATTTCCCAAATACTTGTAATACTAAGTAATAGCGTATTACTAGGATCTCTACACAGTTCTAAAGCTCTTTGAGAGAGTTTTTCTGGTTCGCTATCCCACCAAATAAATGTATGGGTATCTAAAAGAAATTTCATGATTCACCTGTCCAAAATTCTTCAGGAAGTGGCTCATCAAAATCTTCGCTAGTCCTAATTTTTCCAGCGTGTAGTCCTGGTTGTCGTAACTTAGGAGAAGGAGTTTCAGACGTTGTTTTTTCAGTATCTCCCCAAGGAATTAGACGAGCTACAGGCTTGTTTCCTGCGGTTATAATAATTTCAGTATCTACCTTTATTAAGGCAAGTAGTTCTTGTAAAGTTAACTGTACTTGATTGAGATCAATAGTTTTGTTTGACATGAATAATTTTCTCTCTTTATTTACTTCACAAAATAAAACAGGATTCAGTGATAACTGCCTCACAAGTTAATAAAGGGTTGGCAACTTTTTCCCATTGCTGAATTACCCAATTGTGATAATTATCACTCCGGTATGTCTTGGAATCGCAGATCTTTTATTTAATTGGGGGTTAAACTACCAAGAATGGCTAGGACTTGCTGAAAAAGTACGGGCGAAGATTCGGGCAATAACTTATCGCTGAAACCGTAGATTTCCTATCCGAATGCTTCGCCCCTACAGGACGTGATCGATAAACTGTTTGCGTTTCATACAACAATTTTCTCTTCTTGGTAGTTTCCCCTAGTAGCGGAAATTGCTTCCTGTTTATTCAATTCTAATGCTTCGCTAAGAGTAATTTTTAGGCTTTCTAATAACTGATCACGAGATGCTTCTTGACAGTTAACTCCCGGAATTTCTTCTATCCAACCAATCCACCAATCTCCGTCTGGCTGAATGATAGCTGTGTAGGTGTTAGTCATAGAATATCTCCTTAGCTAAAATACAAATATATATTATTATACTCGATTTAGGAAACTCTGAAACCGCTCATCTCCCCGAATCTGCTCAAAATCTTTATCTGTTTTCGCCATATCCTGATATTTGACATCAAGATTGATGGCGCGTTGTAAGTTTTCGATAGCTAATTCCACATTATTTTGTAAGCCATAACAGCAAGCTTTATTGTAGTAAGTATTAGCATAATTTGAATTAATTTCTAAAGCTCGATCGTAGGATGCGATCGCTTGTTCTAATCTGCCTAAATTACCTAACGCATTCCCTCGGTTGTACCAAGCTTCATGGAAATCGGGTTTAAATTCTAAAGCTCGATCGTAGGATGCGATCGCTTCTGCCAATCTGCCTAAATTACCTAACGCAATCCCTCGGTTGTACCAAGCTTCATGGTAATCGGGTTTAAATTCTAAAGCTTGATCGTAGGATGCGATCGCTTGTTCAAATCTGCCTAAATTAAATAACGCATTCCCTCGGTTGTTCCAAGCTTCATGCTTATCGGGTTTAAATTCTAAAGCTCGATCATAGGAGGCGATCGCTTGTTCAAATCTGCCTAAATTTCTTAACGCAATCCCTCGGTTGTTCCAAGCTTCATGGTAATCGGGTTTAAATTCTAAAGCTTGATCGTAGGATGCGATCGCTTCTTCTAATCTGCCTAAATTACCTAACGCAACCCCTCGGTTGTACCAAGCTTCATGGTAATCGGGTTTAATTTCTAAAGCTTTGTCGTAGGATGCGATCGCTTGTTCGTATTCTTTTCCCATTTGATGAATTAAGCCTTTTTTATGCCACAATTCAGATGTTTGAACAGGATCGAGAGATGGGGAATCGCTTAAATAGGCCTTAATTTCGGCTAACTTTTCCTGTCGTTGTTGGGGAGTGAATTGTTGATAGGTATCGAGATCGCCGTCTAAATAAACCAGTCTTCTAATTTCTCTTTCCAATATGTCCTTATCCGTCGGAAATTCATAAACTCCCGAATACCAATCAAAAAAATCCGACGCACGACGAATAAAATACCGCAAGGCAAATTCCGGCAATAGGAATACTAAAGTAAAGGGAAATTGCCGCTCAAATCGCTCACGGGATAGGTTTAAATAGCCTAAAATCTTAGGAACTCCGGCCCAGGTTCCCCCATAAACCGGACTTTGACTCAACAAGAAATAGCCTTCACTTTCCGCTTCTTCGTAGCGCAGTAGTGCATTTTCTAAACCGCGCACAAAAAGAATGTTTAGATTGGTATAATTTGGTAG
Source organism: Microcystis sp. M53602_WE12 (assembly GCF_030065455.1). Taxonomy (NCBI): domain Bacteria; kingdom Bacillati; phylum Cyanobacteriota; class Cyanophyceae; order Chroococcales; family Microcystaceae; genus Microcystis; species Microcystis sp. M53602_WE12. Next base: position 2,664 of record NZ_JASJFB010000891.1, read on the forward strand.
ATCGACAATTTTCTCATACAAATTATCGGTTTCTGAATCAAGCTGCAGGACTTGAATATTTTTATTAGGTAAATCTTGACTGATTCCCCGAATAATCTCATCAGCTTGCACGGGAGAACAGCGAACAAAGAGTAAATTAAAGCCATTTTTTCGTCTCAGCGATCGCAGTAATGCTTGATAGGATTCTGCTGCTGTTAGGGGTTGCTCTTCTCGCAATCCTTCAAAATCCGATTCCTGAAAGTTAGTTAAGGGTTTTACTTTTGGGTTTGTCATTATTATATATAGCTGTATTCAGATTTATGAGGTACACTAATTTTCTCACCTGTTCCCTGTTTCCCGCTCCCCATTCATCATTCATAATTCATCATTCATAATTCATCATTAAACTCCTTAATTTTGGTAAATGAACTACCCCGCCGCAAGCGGACGGGGTATCAGAATCAAAATAGACTCAATTGTAGATTTTGGTGTAGCTGCAGGTATTCTTTATCTTGTTCTTTTACATATCTCGCTATCATACCTTCATCCCCATGCTTTCCTA
>NZ_JASJFB010000366.1:0-1365 GCF_030065455.1 Microcystis sp. M53602_WE12
TAATCTTGATAGAAACGACTTTTTACTAAACAATAGGCTCTTTCATCGCCGTCACGACTGGCGGGATCGGAGTTTTCGGTATTACCTACTGTTATATAATCGCAAATTTCCCAGCCGGTTCGCTGTAAAATTCGGCGTAACCCGGCATTAGAAAAGATCCAATAGTTGGTGGAATCATTATTTGCTTCTAGTTCATCGAGTAAATAGGCTAGAGGAATCGCGGAAAGATCGACTCGATTAGCGGCATTACTCACCGTATTAAACTTAGTGACGCGGGTGCTAATCAGGCAATAATTGGCAGATTTTGCTAAGGTTTCGAGGGCATAGTAGGGATTTTTGAGATGGTATAAAATTCCTAAGAAGATGACTAAACTATAGCTTTTTTCTGGAAGGAGAAACTGGGAATCTAAGTTAACATCATGAATCTCCACAGAGGAAGAAAGAGCAGTTTTGAGCAGTTTAACCCCTTGCATAAGATTAAAGTTGGTAGGAGCGTAGTCCACTACCTGCACTTTACAGCCCAAAGATTCCAGAAAAAACGCCAGATCGCCATCGGCACAACCAATATCAACAATCGGTTTGTCCGAGATTAATTCCAGTAGAAAACGGTTTTTACCCGTTAATAGTAATTCGAGAATATCGAAGCAGGTTAAAGTGTTGTAAGGATACCAGCCAAAATTGTCGGGAGCGAGTTTTTCTTTTTCGGCATCTAATTGGACTCGAAACTGGCGGGACTTATTTTTAATGACGCTAATATCGAGAAGTTTCGGACTAATTTCTTGCAGTTCGGGAATGGTTAAGGATAACTGACCTAATCTTTCATAAAGAGCATTTTTTTCCCGAATCATTTCTTGTTTTTCTTGATTCAAACTCTTCAGATGATCTTTGAGAGAATCTCGTTCTTCAATTAAAGTCTCTCGTTCATCAACTAAGCGAGGATATTTCCAGAACTTAAGATATTTCTTGATTTTCATCTATCAATAGGGAGGAATTAATTTTACTGAGTTAGTCTAGGGGGTTTCTGGCTGTTCGATATTTTTACCAAAACCACTCTTATAATACCATTGATCGGGATCATTTGTCAATATATTTACCAAAAATTTTGAGTTTTAAAGTCAGATTATTATTGGCTTTTATCAAAATTAAGCTGAGAATTTTTGCAGATGATTTATTTTTAAGGATTATAGATTCGGGGTAACTTCCTTAGAGAAAAATTGACCTCCTGACTTGAAAGAGGGTGTAGGGTGTGGGGTGTGGGGTGTGGGGTGTGGGGTGTAGGGAAGGAAACCTCTTTCATCTGTGGGGGTGAAAATTTTTTCATCGGGACTGACTCCTGTCTCCTCCAATTCTACCGGGGAGTAATGA
>NZ_JASJFB010000742.1:0-4160 GCF_030065455.1 Microcystis sp. M53602_WE12
ACCCTTATATAGAAAAGCATTTAGCGATTTTTGTCAATTGTTTTTGCTCTAGAGCGAACTAATCAATTAAGTCTCTTGCCAGATAAGGATTTAGTCGATTTATGCCCCCCTATCGAACCATACCAAGTAACGAAGAACCATAATTCATAATTCATAATTCCCGCTCCTTCGGACCAGAAAAGGGGTAAGATAATAAGTTTAGTGATAAGATGACCGAATTGTAAACGGGGACTTGATATGGCAGAAACCCTATTATTTAATGCTTTGCGACAGGCGATCGATGAGGAAATGGGCCGCGACCAGACAGTATTTGTTTTAGGTGAAGATGTGGGTCATTACGGCGGTTCCTACAAAGTTACCAAAGATCTCTACAAAAAATATGGCGATTTAAGGGTTTTAGATACTCCCATCGCTGAAAATAGTTTTACGGGCATGGCAGTGGGGGCAGCCATGACGGGATTACGTCCGATTATTGAAGGCATGAATATGGGTTTTCTTCTGCTTGCCTTTAACCAAATTGCCAACAATGCCGGGATGTTACGTTATACTTCCGGCGGTAATTTTAAAATCCCCATGGTTATCCGCGGTCCGGGGGGTGTGGGGAGACAATTAGGGGCGGAACATTCCCAACGTTTAGAGGCCTATTTTCACGCGGTACCCGGACTAAAAATTGTCGCTTGTTCCACTCCCTACAACGCCAAAGGTTTATTAAAATCGGCGATTAGAGATAATAACCCCGTGCTTTTCTTTGAACACGTTCTTCTCTATAATCTCAAGGAAAATTTACCTGATACCGAGTATCTTTTACCCCTCGATAAAGCCGAAATCGTTCGCAAGGGAGAAGATATCACCATTCTCACCTATTCGCGGATGCGTCATCACTGTTTACAGGCATTAAAACAGTTAGAAAAAGATGGCTATGATCCGGAAATTATCGATTTAATTTCCCTAAAACCCTTTGATATGGAGACGATCGCCGCTTCGATTCGCAAGACTCACAGGGTGATTATCGTGGAAGAATGTATGAAAACGGCAGGAATTGCTTCCGAGTTAATTGCTTTAATTAACGAGCAGTTATTCGATGAATTAGATGCCCCCGTGTTAAGATTATCTTCCCAAGATATCCCCACACCTTATAACGGTAATCTAGAAAGATTGACGATTATTCAACCTAATCAAATTGTCGAAGCTGTCCAAAAAATAGTTGGCGATCGCATTTAAAAAATTCTCCTTTTGATACTGAAGTTATGCAGAGACAAAATTGGTTATTGTTACTGATCATCGGTCTGGTTATTGCCTCGATCTTCGTCCTGATTAAGTTACCCCTACAATTAGGTTTAGACCTGCGCGGTGGTAGTCAATTAACCATTCAGGTTAAACCCACTGAAACCGTCAAAACCATTCAACCTAATGATTTAAAAGCGGTACAAAATGTGATTGAAAACCGCGTTAATGCCCTGGGTGTTTCTGAATCATTAGTGCAGACTGTGGACAGTAAAAATCAGGTAATTGTGCAACTACCCGGGGTCACAAATCCCAAAGAAGCTGAGAGAAACCTAAATGTTCAGGCCCAATTAGAATTTCGTCAGCAAAAACAAGGTACAGAAGGAGAATTCCGGGCTGAATATTCAATTTTTCAACAAAAAAAAGCGGAATTAGCCGCCCTCAAAGCCGAGAATAAACCCGAAAATGCCGCTAAAATTGCCGAACTAGAACAATCTCTGCAAAAATCTAAAGAGGCGATTTTAAATTTATTTGAATCGGTGGACTTAACTGGAAAAAATCTGCAAAATGCCACTATTAGTTCCACCCAAGGCACTAACTGGGAAGTGGCCATTACTTTCGATTCGGAAGGGGGCAATAAATTTGCCGAACTGACTAAAGCGATCGCAGGTACTGGTCGCAGTATTGGGATTTTCCTCGATAATGAATTAATTAGCGCCCCTGTGGTTGATGTGCAGTTTGCCCAAACGGGAATTACAGGAGGCCGGGCCGTGATTACTGGTAATTTTACCGCCGAAACTGCCAACGATCTAGCGATTCAATTGCGCGGTGGTTCTCTACCTTTCCCCGTTAAAGTGGAAGAAATTCGCACCGTCGGGGCAACTTTAGGCCAGGATAGTATCCGTCGCAGTATCTACGCTGGTTTAGTGGGTTTACTGTTAGTTTTAATCTTCATGGCGGTTTATTACCGTTTACCCGGTATTATTGCCGATGTTTCCCTGATTATCTATACTATTCTTTCTCTGGGGGCTTTTGCCCTAGTGGGAGTCACCATGACGTTACCCGGTATTGCTGGATTTATCCTCAGTATCGGCATGGCAGTCGATGCAAATGTACTAATTTTTGAGCGTACCCGGGAGGAATTAAGGGCCGGAAAATCCCTATTTCGGGCAGTAGAGTCGGGATTTTATCGGGCTTTTTCCAGTATTCTTGATAGTAATGTCACTACTTTAATCGCCTGTGCTGCCTTATTTTGGTTGGGTTCAGGATTAGTCAAAGGTTTTGCTTTAACTTTAGCCATTGGGGTAGCTGTGAGTATGTTTACCGCTTTAACCTGTAGTCGCACTCTCCTGTTAATCACCGTGTTAAACGTCCCTAGCATTCGCCAAAAACCCCAACTTTTCTGCCCCAATTTACCGGTAAATCAGTAGGGTGGGTTAGGCGACGACAAGTTATGCTGTTAACCAATAATTTCATATTCGCCGTAACCCACCGATTGCCACTCCCTACTCCCCAAATTCCTTTTTCCTTTTTACTTTTTACTTAATCAATATGGCATTTAACGTTACAAAACAGCGTAATTTTTGGTGGACAGTCTCGGCCCTGCTGACGATTGGTAGTATTTTGGCCATGGTAATTTCTTGGTTCACTATTCAAGCGCCTTTGCGACCGAGTTTAGATTTTGTTGGTGGTACGAGAATTCAGATAGAATTAGCCTGTGCCAAAAAGAATAACTGTGAGAAACCCTTAACTACTGCCGAAGTGCAAGCAATTTTAGACGAGGAAGGATTGGGTAACAGTAGTGTGCAGGTGTTGGATAAATATACTTTATCCGTGCGGACTAAAACCCTGGCAGAAGAACAGAGAACGAAATTACTCGACACCTTAAACCAGAAAATCGGCGCCTTTGACCCCGAAACCAGTCAAATCGATACAGTCGGTCCCACCATCGGTCAAGAATTATTTAGGTCGGGATTTTTAGCTTTATTAGTGTCATTTTTTGGCATTGCTGTCTATCTAAGCTTCCGTTTTCAACGGGATTACGCTTTTTTCGCCATTGTCGCCCTGCTGCACGACGTTTTGATCACTTTAGGGGTCTTTGCGGTTTTAGGCTTAATTGCGGGGGTAGAAGTGGATAGTTTATTTTTGGTTTCCCTCTTGACAATTGTGGGCTTTTCTGTTAATGACACAGTGGTAATTTATGATCGCGTGCGGGAAAATTTTGTCAATACCCCCGAATTATCCGTGGATGAAATTGTCGATAACGCGGTCAGTCAAACCCTAACTCGTTCGATTAATACCACCCTGACCACTTTATTGCCTCTGGTGGCGATTTTTCTCTTTGGTGGCACGACCTTAAAATATTTTGCCCTAGCTTTAATTATTGGTTTCGTAGCCGGGGCCTATTCGAGTATTTTTATCGCTAGTACCCTACTAGCTTGGTGGCGCGGTCGTTCCCATCGACCCACACTCAATTACAGTTAGGATGCCATTGGTGAAGAATCAGTGGTTCTTGGATGGGTCGTAATAGTAATTTCAACCTGTTGATTGAGACGACCCAAAATTGAGATCAAACGGTCAATAGTAAAGCGTCCCAAATTAGCACGGCGAATCTGGACAAATTCACTGTGATTAATTCCAGTTCGCACTTGAGCATCGCAGGTTGATAAGTCTTCCTTCTCCAGAAGCTTGATAATTTCAGCAGCAAGCAGTGCTTTCGCTTGTCGCACGTCCGCATCTACATCGCCAAAATCGCGGTACACATTCCCGCTACCTTGTACCAGTTCAAATTGTTCTTCACTCATCGGAAATTTTGGGTCTGAAACCCCGCCGTTCTAGGTTGGCTTTACGTTAGAATTAAAAGGCCAGTCTCGAAAACCAAGTGGACGGCGCAGCACCTTGAAAACTCGGCTTAGGGGGTTCCGACCAGAAAAGCT